>JBDTJD010000353.1:0-12866 GCA_039935975.1 Caldimonas sp. | reverse complement strand
CGCTGGCCGCGGAGGTCGACTTCCTGGTGGTCATCACGCCGGGCGGCGCCGGCACCAGAAAGCTCATCGACGCAAAGGTGCTCGCCGCGCTCGGCGCGAAGGGCTACCTGATCAACGTCGCCCGCGGCTCGGTCGTCGACGAGCAGGCACTCGTCGCAGCGCTGCAGAGCGGCACGATCGCGGGCGCCGGCCTGGATGTGCTCGAGAGCGAGCCCGACGTCCCGAGCGCCCTCTTCGCGCTCGACAACGTCGTCCTCACGCCGCACATCGGCAGCGCGACCTGGCAGACGCGACAGGCGATGGCCGACCTCGCCTTCGGCAACCTGCAGGCCCACTTCGCGGGCCGGCCCCTGCTCTCGCCCGTTCCGGAAATGAAGTGACGGCGGCGACCCCGTTCGACCTGTCGGGGCGGCGCGCGCTCGTCACCGGTGGCGGCTCGGGCCTCGGCTTCGCGATCGCGCGCGGCCTGGCGCGCGCCGGCGCGACGGTCGTCCTCAACGGCCGCAATCCCGATACGCTCGCCGCCGCAGCCGGGCGGCTTCGGGGCGAGGGCCTGGCGGTGGAAACGGCGGCTTTCGACGTTGCCGATGCCGACGCGGTTCGCGCCGGCGTGGCGGATGTCCTGTCGCGCCTCGGTGGCGTCGACATCCTGGTCAACAACGCCGGCATCCAGCACCGTGCGCCGATCGCCGAGTTCAGCGATGGCGACTGGCGCCGCCTGATGGCGACCAATCTCGATGCGCCGTTCTACATGGCGCGAGCCCTGATCCCGTCGATGCAGGCTCGTCGCTCGGGCAAGATCGTCAACATCGCCTCGCTGGCGTCGAGCCTGGCGCGGCCGACGACGGTTCCTTACCAGACCAGCAAGGGCGGCATCGCGATGCTCACCCGCGGCCTCGCGGTCGAGCTCGCGCCGCACAACATCCAGGTCAACGCGATCGCGCCGGGCTTCTTCCGAACCGAGATGAATGCGGCGCTCACGGCGAATGCGGACTTCTCGTCCTGGGTCGAGATGCGCACGCCGGCCGGTCGCTGGGCCGAGCCCGACGAGCTCGCCGGCGCCGCCGTGTTCCTCGCCTCGACGGCGGCGAGCTTCGTCACGGGCCAGATCCTCTACGTCGACGGCGGCTTCACCGCCAGCATGTGAGAGCGGTCGCCGGCGTCTAACGCGACCAGTCGGGCTTGCGCTTGTCGATGAAGGCCTGCACGCCCTCGAGGGCCGAGCCGTCCATCATGTTCGTCGCCATGGTCCGCCCGGCGTCTTCGTAGGCGGCCGCGACACCGCTCTCGAGCTGGCGATAGAAGAGCGCCTTGCCCAGCGCGATCGCGACGCGCGGCTTGGCGACGATCGCCGCCACCAGGGACTCCACCTCGGCGTCGAGGCGGTCGATCGGAGCGACGCGGTTGACCAGGCCCTTGGCCTTCGCCTCCTGGGCGGAGATGAACTCGCCCGTGACGAGCATCTCGAACGCGGCCTTCCTCTGCAGGTTGCGAGCCAGCGCGACGCTCGGCGACGAGCAGAAGAGCCCGAGGCTCACCCCGCTCACGGCGAAGCGGGCCTCGCTCGCCGCGACCGCCAGGTCGCATGCGGCGACAAGCTGGCAGCCCGCAGCGGTGGCGATGCCCTGGACGCGCGCGATCACCGGCACGGGCAGGCGCTGCAGCGTGAGCATCACGCGCGAGCACTGCGCGAAGAGCGCTTCGTAGTAGGGTTGCGACGGCTCGGCGCGCATCTGTTTCAAATCATGGCCGGCACAGAACGCCTTGCCTTCGGCGGCGATGACGACGACCCGCGCGCGCTCGTCGGCGGCGACGGCGTCGAGCTCGACCTGGAGCGCTTCGAGCATGCCTTCGCTGAGCGCGTTGAAGGATTGCGGCCGGTCGAGCACCAGGGTGACGACGCCGCGGTCGTCGAGCGAGCGCCGGACAAAGGGCGTCGTGGCAGTGAGGGTTTCGCTCATTCCGCGGCTTCCTATTCGATGGCCGCTGCCGAGCGGGCTCGCTCGCGCAGCTGGAACTTCTGGATCTTGCCGGTCGAGGTCTTCGGGATCGGCTCGAAGCGGATCTCGCGCGGCACCTTGTAGCCGGCGAGCAGCGACTTGCAGTGCGCGACCAGCGCCGCCGCGTCGGCCTTCGCGCCGGCGCGCAGCTCGACGAACGCGAGCGGCGTCTCGCCCCACTTCGGGTCGGGCCGGGCGACGACGGCGCAGGCCATGACGTCGGCGTGCCGGTAGAGCGCATCCTCGACCTCGAGCGAGCTGATGTTCTCGCCGCCGGAAATGATCACGTCCTTGCTGCGGTCCCTGATCTTCACGTAGCGGTCGGGCTCGAGCACCGCGAGGTCGCCGGTGTGGAACCAGCCACCGGCAAATGCCTCGGCAGTGGCGCCGGGATTCTTGAGATAGCCGCTCATGACGATGTTGCCGCGGAACATGATCTCGCCCATCGTGGCGCCGTCGGCCGGCACCTCGCGCATCGACTGCGGATCCATCACCGTCATGCCTTCCTCGAGCGCGTAGCGAACGCCCTGGCGGCCATTGAGACGCGCCTGCTCCGAGACCGGTTCGTCCCGCCACGACTCGCGCTTCACCGCCACCGCGGCCGGGCCGTAGACCTCGGTCAGGCCGTAGACGTGGGTGAGGTCGAAGCCGATCCGTGCCATGCCTTCGATCATCGCGGCCGGCGGCGCCGCACCGGCGACCATCGCCCTCACCTTCTGGGCGATGCCGGCGCGCATCGACTCGGGGGCGGCAAGCAGCAGGTTGTGGACGATCGGCGCGGCGCAGTAGTGGTCTGCGCGTTCGCTGCGGATCGCCTCGAAGATGCCGGCCGCATCGATCTTCCTCAGGCACACATGCGTGCCGCCCAGCGCGGCGACGGTCCACGGGAAGCACCAGCCGTTGCAATGGAACATCGGCAGGGTCCAGAGATAGCGCGGGAAGTGCGGCATCGTCCACGTTGCCGCATTGCAGATCGCGTTCAGGTATGCGCCGCGATGATGGGTGACGACGCCCTTCGGATCGCCCGTCGTGCCCGAGGTGTACGAGACGGCGATCGCGTCCCACTCGTCGCGCGGAGGCACGAAGTGCGCGATCGGCTCGTGTGACGCGAGGAGGGCCTCGTACTCGTGCGCGCCCAGCCGCTCGCCCGGGCCCACGAACTCGCGGTCGCAGACGTCGATCACGACCGGCGCGCGGCCATGCGTCTCGCGCAGGAGTCGCAACGCCTCGACCATGGTCGGAGCGAGCTCGCGATCGGTGATCAACACGGCGCACTCGCAATGGCTCAGCTGCCAGGCGATCAGCGGCGCGTCGAGGCGGGTGTTGAGCGTGTTGAGCACCGCGTTGAGGCCCGGCACCGCGTAATGCGCTTCGACCATCTCGGGCGTGTTGTGCAGCATGGTGCTCACGGTCGTGCCGCGTCCGACGCCCATCGATTGCAGCGCAGCGGCGAGCCGCGCAGCGCGGTCGCGCGTCTCGCGCCACGTGTAGCGACGCCGTCCGTGGACCACCGACTCGAGGTCGCCGAACACCTCGGCGCTGCGCTCGACGAAGCTGATCGGCGTGAGGGCGACGAAGTTCGCCGCGTTCTTTTCCAGCCCTTGCTCGTACGGATTCATGGCACTCGTCCTGCTGCGGCCATGTTACGCGCGAGCAGGAAGCGCATTGGCTGAGGAGAAACGCGAGCCGGAGCGACTCAGGCCGCTGTCGCGGCAAGGGCCTGGTCGATGTCCCAGAGGATGTCGTCGACGTGCTCGAGCCCGACCGACAGGCGCACCATGTCCGCTCCGACCCCGGCGGCGACCTGCTGAGCTTCGTCGAGCTGCCGGTGCGTCGTCGAGGCAGGATGGATGACCAGCGTCCGGGTGTCGCCGATGTTGGCGAGGTGGCTCATCAGCTGCGCCGCTTCGATGAAGCGCACACCCGCAGCGAGGCCGCCTTTGACGCCGAAGGCGAGCAGGCCCGAAGCGCCCGGCGCGCCGCCGACCGCCCGCATCTGGCGCGCGATCAACGCGTGGTCGGGATGGTCCGGCAGGCCGGGATAGTTCACCCAGCCGACGCGCGGATCCGCCTCGAGGAAGCGGGCCACCGCGAGCGCGTTCGCACAGTGCCGCTCCATTCGCAGCGGCAAGGTCTCGATGCCTTGCAGGATCTGCCACGCGCTGGTCGGCGCGAGCGCGGCGCCGTAGACGCGCAGGGTCTCCATGCGCGCCCGCATCGTGAAGCCGAAGTCGCCGAAGGTCTCGAAGAACCGGACACCGTGATAGCCCTTCGAAGGCTCCGTCATGCCGGGGAACTTTCCGTTGTCCCAGGGAAAGCCGCCGCTCTCGACCATCACGCCGGCGAGCGTCGTGCCGTGGCCGCCGAGGTACTTGGTCGCCGAGTGGACGACGATGTCGGCGCCGAAGCGGATCGGATTGCAGAGAAACGGCGAGGGCACCGTGTTGTCGACGATCAGGGGCACGCCGTGCGCATGGGCGACGTCGGCGACCGCAGCGATGTTGAGCACGGCGAGGCTCGGGTTGCCGAGGCTCTCGGCGAAGACCGCGCGCGTGGTCGGTCGCATGGCGGCGGCAAACGCCTCCGGCCTGGCGACGTCGACAAAGGTCGTTTCGATGCCCAGCCGGGCCAGGTTGACCGCGAGCAGGCTCACGCTGCCGCCGTAGAGCGCGCCGGCCGCCACGACATGGTCGCCCTGCTGCAGGATCGTCATCAGCGCCATCGCCTCGGCGGCCATGCCGCTGGCCGAAGCCAGCCCGGCCCGACCGTGCTCGAGCGCCGCAACCCGCTCTTCGAGGACGGCGACGGTCGGGTTCGACAGGCGCGAGTAGACGTTGCCGAAGGTCTGCAGGTTGAAGAGGCTGGCGGCGTGGTCGGCGCTGTCGAAGACGAAGCTCGTCGTCTGGTAGATCGGCAGCGCCCGCGCGCCGGTGGCGACGTCGGGGATCTGGCCCGCGTGGATCGCCAGGGTCTCGGGCTGGAAGCGGTGGTCGGCCACGGTCGTCTCGCTCGGCGATTGCTCAGACCGGGCGGCGCGCCGAGATCACGCCGGTGTTGACGCCGACCCAGTTGAGCCCGCCGAAGAGCCGCGCGTGCTCGATCTTGACGCCCCGGTCCATGACGACGTCGAGGCCGGCGGCTTGCGCCAGGAGAGCGGCCGCCTCGTTCTTCACGCCGATTTGCTGCCACAGGCATTTCGCGCGGATCGCGACAGCCTGTTCGGCGATCGGCATGACGTCCTCGGTCTTGCGAAAAACGTCGACGATGTCGACCGCCACGTCGATCGTGGCCAGGCTCGCATGGCAACGCTCGCCGAGGATCGACTCGTAGCGCGGGTTGACCGGGATGATCCGGTAGCCGTGCTCCTGCATGTACTTCGCTGCGAAGAAGCTCGGCCGGTGCCACTCGGCCGACAGACCGACGACGGCGATCGTCCGGCTCGTGCGCAGGATGCGGCGAAGGGTTGCGATGTCGTCGGCCATGGGTGCGAGCGCGGCTCGCCGAGGAGCCGCCGGCGACCTTAACCGAAAGGTCCGACGACGGTCAAAGCGGCTCGCTCGCCAGGACGGGAGCCACGCCGTTTGCCGTCTTTGCCTCATGCCCATGAGCCACCTGCGCGGGCGAGCGGACGGCAGGCTGCGACGCGGAGATTGAACCTTGTTGCCACCAGTCGGGATGCGCGCGATGGCCGCTCACCTCGCGGCGCAGGCGCCCCGAGGCATGCCGGCTGGAGAGCAGGCGCAGTCGCTCGTCGGTGCCGAGCGACACAGGCCCGTCGCGCAAGGCGCGATCGACGAGCGCGGCTTCACGATCGGCCTTGGCCGTGCCGCCGGCGACCCGTTCCGGGATGGCGGCGACGACGCGATCGTGCGCACCCTCTGCGGCAATGGCGTGGACGAAGCCGACCGCTCGCCCCTCGACCTCTCCGGCGAGCCGGGCCGCATGGCGCAAGACCTGCGGCACGCGGCTCTCTTCCGGGGTGAGAAGGAGGCCCCGACGCTTGAGCGCGAGGCCGACCCCGACGCGGCTCGTCAGCACCGAGAGCGGGATGGCGAACAGCAGACCCGCGAGGATCGGCGACAACCACCACGGGAAGGTCGCGCTCGTGACCAGGATCGTCGCGATCCAGGCCAAGGCGAGCAAGGTGTGTACGCCGTGACGCGACCCGGCCTGCCGCCACGATGTCGAGGTGTCTTCGCGGGGCGGCGACTGCCAGTCCAGCCGCCAGCCGGTGAGCGCGGCCAGGACGAACTGGGTGTGGAAGAGCATGCGCACCGGCGCCAGCAGGAGCGAGTGCCAGAACTCGATGAACGAGCTCGCCAGCAGTCGGGCGACACCGCCGAATCGGTTCGCCTCGCCGCGCACGACGATGGCCAGGAGCGACAACGCCTTGGGCGCGAGAAGGAGCACGCCGGTGAGACCGAACAGGGTCAGCATCAGCTTCAGGTTGGCCGTCGGCCAGATCGGGAACAGCTGGTACGGCTGGAAGAAATATGTGGGGTCGGCGCCCGCGTGCTGGGCGAACAGCACGGTCGACAGGATCAGGAACAAGAGCCAGAGCGGCGACGACGCGTAGGCGAGCACGCCGGTGAGAAAGGCGGTCCGGTGCACGGCGTGAAGACCGGGCTCGAACATCAGGCGCGAGTTCTGCAGGTTTCCGTGGCACCAGCGGCGGTCGCGCTGGAGTTCGGCGAGCAGGTTCGGCGGCACCTGCTCGTAGCTGCCCTCGACCTCGTCGGCGACCCACACCTTCCAGCCGGCGCGGCGCATCAACGCCGCCTCGACGAAGTCGTGCGACATCACCTCGCCCGACAGCGACCCGGTGCCACCGACCGGTGCCAGGGCGCAGTGGGCCATGAACGGTGCGACGCGCAGGATCGCGTTGTGTCCCCAGTAGTGCGACTCGCCGAGCTGCCAGAAGCGCATGCCCGCGGTGAAGAGCGGCCCATAGGCGCGGGCACTGAACTGCTGGATGCGGGCGTGCGCGGTCTCGAGTCCGACGGCGCGCGGGGCGGTCTGGATGATGCCGGCCTCGTCGTCCGCTTCCATCATCCGCACCAGGGTGGTGACGCACTCGCCGGTCATGACGCTGTCGGCGTCGAGGACGACCATGTAGCGGTACGCACCGCCCCAGCGGCGGCAGAAGTCGGCGACGTTGCCCGCCTTGCGCTTGGTGCGAAGGCGCCGCCAGCGGTAGTGCACGCGCAGGCCATGGCCGTCCTCGCCGGCGACGACGGCGATGCGGGCGGCGAGGTCGTGCCAGGCGGCGTGCTCGGCCGCGCGGATGTCGGCGTCCGAGGTGTCGCTGAGAACGTAGACGTCGAAGTTCGAGGACTCGCCAGTCGCGACCAGCGAGTCGATCGTTGCGCCGAGCCCGCCGAAGACGGTTGCGACGTGCTCGTTGCAGATCGGCATGACGATCGCCGTGCGCGCCCCGGGATCGAGCGGGCGCACCGGCGCGTCGGCAAGGCGGCGCGTGAGCGAGCTGCGGCCGGGGCGGAGCATGCGCACGCCCGCACCCATCACGCCGGTCCAGAAGCCGGCCGAGATCCACGCGAACAGCACGCCGAAGAGCAGCAGCAAGGCCTTCTCGGCGAGCGCCGAGCCGTCCTCGGGCAGCACGTCGGCCATCGCACGCGTGCCGACGAACGCGCCGATCATCACCAGCACGAGGAGCATCAGCCGGCGCAGCATCAGCGCCCGCACGTCGCCGTGGCGCAGCAGCGTGGGTTGTGAACCCCGGCCGAGCCACCGCTTCAGAGGACGCGCGAAGACGGGGCCCGCCCATGGCGTGGCGGACATCGTGCCGCGCAGCAGGGGCGGATGCGGGTCGACAGCACCTACGGCTTGTCGGTCTCGGCGGGAAGGATGTAGCTCCATGTTTCGGTGAGGATCGTCTTCTTCTGTTTCAGGTAGGCGCGCAACTCGACGGGCTTGCTGGCGTCGTTGCGCTTGAAGCGCACGGTCATTCGCCATGCGCCGCTCGTGGGGTTCTTGAACAGGTTGCGCTCTCGCACCTCGGCGTTGGCGTCCACCCAGATCACCGGCTCGACATCGCTGCCTGCAGCCAGAGAGCGCAGCGGTGGCCCGTCGAAGTCGACGACGAAGTTGATCTCGCCGTCAACGCGCTTGGCCACGAACCCACGTCCGCGCCGCGTCTGGACGGTCCAGCCCTTGCCGGCGGGTGTGGTGCCTGCGCCCTGCCAGTGAATCCGGTAACCGAAGTCGAACGGTTTGCCGGGCTCCGGGCTGGCCTGGGGCACCCAGAACGCAACGATATTGTCGTTGGTCTCGTCGGGCGTGGGGATCTGCACCAGTTCGACCCTGCCCGCGCCCCAGGAACCGATCGGCTCGACCCAGGCGCTGGGTCGACGCTCGTAGTGGGCTTCGGGATCCTCGTAGCTCGCCGGCGAACGGTCGCGCTGCATCAGGCCGAAGCCGTGCGGGCTGGTCTCGGCGAACGAAGTGACGAGCAGACGTTTCGGATTGACCAGCGGACGCCAGATCCATTCGCCGTCGCCGCTCTCGATCGACAGGCCGTCGGAGTCGTGAACTTCCGGCCGATAGTCGTCCCGGCCGGGCTGGTTCTCGCCGAATGCGTACATGCTGGTGAGCGGCGCGAGGCCGACCTTGGCGATCTTGTCGCGCGCGAACAGCCGTGCCGTGACGTTCATGACCGTCTCCTTGCCCGGCGTGAGTACGAAGCGGTAGGCGCCGGCGATGCGCTTGGAATCAAGCAGGCCGTAGAACGTCAACGAGGTCGCGCCCGGGCGCGGGCGCTCGATCCAGAACTCGACGAAGCGCGGAAACTCCTCCCCTTCGGCCGACGCGGTGTCGACGGCGAGGCCGCGCGCGGACAGGCCGTAGACCTCGCCCTTGCCGACGGCGCGGAAGTAGCTCGCACCCTGGAAGACCAGGACCTCGTCCTTGTAGCCGGGCTTGTTGATCGCGTAGTGGACACGAAAGCCGTTGAAGCCGAGGCCACGCAGGGACTGCGGATCGAACCGGTTCCTGCCGTAGTCGAAGAGCGCGGGATCGAAGGACACCTCGCGCGTCCCCGAAGGCTCGACGACGTTGATTCGCACGGGCTCGGGCACCGCCCGTCCCTGGTGGAAGAACATCACCTCGAACGGCAGCTTCTCGGCGCGCCAGAGCGCCTTCTCCGGGCGAAAGCGGATGTCGCGATAGGCGTCGTAGTCGAGGTCGCGCAAGGCCGGCGGCATCTTGACGACCGGCGCCTGGTAGGCCCTGGCGGCAAGACTGCCGGCGCGGGTGGCAACGTCGTCGAGACCGAAAGCCCAAGCCGCCGGCATCGCGGTCAACGCGATCGCGGCGATGAGCAGGCGTCTGGCGATGGAGGTCTTCAGGGCGGTCATTGTTTCCGGTCGATGGAAGGGCCGTTTGTCAACGTGGGGCAGCCGCTCTCGCCGACACGCGCCGGGATGCGGGCCCGGATCGGCCCGTTTCACCCCACATCGCGCCGAATCCAAAGAAGATCGCCCCACGGCAAGCCGTGAGGCGAAGCAAGGGAGAGGCCTGCCTGGCGCTGGCGCGACGGGCGACCTCGGACTCAGGCGTGCTTGCGGTCGAAGAACTGCTCGTCTTCCGTCGATCCCTTGAGCGCGGCCGTGGAGGCGTCGCGTTCGATCGTCGTCGTCACGGCGTCGAAGTAGCCGGTGCCGACCTCGCGCTGGTGCTTGACGGCGGTGAAGCCCTTCTCGGCGGCAGCGAACTCCGCCTCCTGCAGCTCGACGAACGCGGTCATGCTGTTGCGGGCGTAGCCGTGCGCGAGATTGAACATCGAGTAGTTGAGGCTGTGGAAGCCGGCCAGCGTGATGAACTGGAACTTGTAGCCCATCGCGCCGAGCTCGCGCTGGAACTTGGCGATCGTCGCGTCGTCGAGATTCTTCTTCCAGTTGAAGCTGGGCGAGCAGTTGTAGGCCAGCAGCTTGCCCGGGAACTTCCGGTGAATCGCCTCGGCGAACGCCTTCGCATACGCCAGGTCGGGCTTGCCGGTCTCGCACCACACCATGTCGGCGAACTCGCTGTAGGCGAGGCCGCGTGACACTGCCTGGTCGAGGCCAGGACGGGTGCGGTAGAAGCCCTCGATCGTCCGCTCGCCCGTGAGAAACGGCTTGTCGTTGTCGTCGACGTCGCTGGTGACGAGGTCGGCGGCCTCGGCATCGGTCCGGGCGATGACGAGGGTCGGCACTCCCATGACGTCGGCCGCCAGTCGCGCGGCAGTCAGCTTCGCGGTCGCCTCGCGCGTCGGGACGAGAACCTTGCCACCCATGTGGCCGCACTTCTTGACCGACGCGAGCTGGTCCTCGAAATGGACACCTGCCGCGCCGGCGTCGATCATTGCCTTCATCAGCTCGAACGCGTTGAGCACGCCACCGAAGCCGGCCTCCGCGTCGGCCACGATCGGCGCGAAGTAGTCGATGTCGTTCTTGCCTTCGGACCACTGGATCTGGTCGGCGCGCGTGAAGGTGTTGTTGATGCGCCTGACTACCGTCGGCACCGAATTCACCGGATAGAGCGATTGGTCGGGGTACATCTCTCCGGCGATGTTCGCGTCGCCGGCGACCTGCCAGCCAGACAGGTAGATCGCCTTCAGGCCAGCCTTGACCTGCTGCATCGCCTGGTTGCCGGTCAGCGCGCCGAGCGTGTTGACGAACGGCTCCGTGTTGACGAGGCTCCAGAGCTTCTCGGCGCCGCGCCGGGCCAGCGTGTGCTCGACCCGCACCGAGCCGGAAAGGCGAACGACGTCGACGGCCGAATAAGAGCGCCGGACGCCTTTCCAGCGCGGGTTTTCGGCCCAGTCCTGCTCGAGGGCGCGAATCGATTCATCTCTGGTGGGTGTTTGCATGAGGGCTCCGGGGGCTTGAGTGAGAGGTCGTCTGGGATCCAGCTTAGGGAGAGTGCGCGATCGAGACCAGATGGCGGCGATCCAAGCGCTCGGCGGAATTGTTCAACCGCGTCAACGAGTTAGATTTGCGTTTCGCGATGCGAGATCCAATTCTCCACAATGAGAAATTTTGCGGCGATGCAGCATCGTATTCTTTCACATCATGGGATCGACGCTTTCTGATGTGAAAGCGATAGAGCTGCGCCAGTTCTTCTAGACTCCATCTTCCGGCGACCGATTTCGGGTCGCACGATCCGGAGAAGCACATGCACAAGGACCCGCACCCCGCCTCGACATCCCACCCCGCGAGCGGCAAGCCTCCCGCCACGCTCGACGCGTTCTGGATGCCCTTCACGGCAAGCCGGCAGTTCAAGAGTGCGCCACGAATGCTGGCCAAGGCGAAGGGGATGCACTACTGGACGCCAGAGGGCCGGCAAGTCCTCGACGCCGTCGCGGGGTTGTGGTGCGTGAACGCCGGCCACGCCCGGCCGAAGATCGTCCAGGCGATCGCCGAGCAGGCGGCGGAAATGGACTTCGCGCCCCCCTTCAACATGGCGCATCCGAAGGCGTTCGAGCTCGCCGAGAAGCTCGTCGCACTCGCGCCGTCGGGCCTCGACAAGGTGTTCTTCACGAACTCCGGCTCGGAAGCGGTCGAGACCGCGCTGAAGATGGCGATCGGCTATCACCGCGCCCGCGGCGAGGGCCAGCGCACCCGCCTCATCGGGCGCGAGCGCGGCTACCACGGCGTGAATTTCGGCGGCATCTCGGTCGGCGGCATCGCCGGCAACCGCAAGACCTTCGGGCCGATGCTCGGCGGGGTCGACCACCTGCGCCACACCCACGACCTGAAGAAGAACGCGTTCACGCGAGGCATTCCCGAGCACGGCGCCGAGCTCGCCGACGACCTCGAGCGCATCGTCACGCTGCACGACGCGTCGACGATCGCTGCCGTGATCGTCGAGCCGGTCGCCGGCTCGACCGGCGTGATCCTGCCGCCCAAGGGCTACCTCGAACGGCTGCGCGCGATCTGCGACAAGCACGGCATCCTGCTGATCTTCGACGAGGTCATCACCGGCTTCGGGCGCCTCGGTTCGCCGTTCGCGGCGACGCACTTCAAGGTCACGCCCGACCTCATGACCGTCGCCAAGGGCATCACCAACGGCGCCGTGCCGATGGGTGCCGTGTTCGCCAGGAACTCGATCCACGACGTCTTCATGAACGGACCCGAGCACGCCGTCGAGTTCCCGCACGGCTACACCTACTCGGCTCATCCGCTCGCCTGCGCCGCGGCGCTCGGAACGCTCGAGACCTACGCCGACGAAGACCTGCTCACCCGCGGCGCGAAGATCGCGCCAGCGTTCGAGCACGCCGTCCACTCGCTGCGGGAGTCGCCCCACGTGATCGACATCCGCAACATCGGCCTGGTCGGCGCCATCGAGCTGGAGCCGATCGCAGGCAGTCCAGGCAAGCGAGCCTTCGAAATATTTCTCGAGTGCTTCAAGCGCGGCGTGCTGATCCGCACGACGGGCGACATCATCGCCCTGTCGCCGCCGCTGATCGTCGAGGAGTCGCACATCGATCAGGCGATCAGCACCATCGCCGACGTGCTGAAGACGCAGCACTAGAGACCCGCCGGCGCCCCTGGGCGCGACGATGAAGAGCGGCGATTCAGCCGCCCGCCTCTGCCGATGAGCGCCGAAGCCTTTCTCCAGATCAGGAACATCGTCAAGGACTTCGACGGCCACCGGGCCGTCGACAACGTCTCCATCGACATCGTCAAGGGCGAGGTCTTCGCGCTGCTCGGCTCGTCGGGCTGCGGCAAGACGACGCTGCTGCGAATGCTCGCCGGCTTCGAGACGCCGACCTCCGGGACGATCACGCTCGACGGGCGCGACCTCGCGGTCCTGGCGCCGTACGAGCGGCCGATGAACATGATGTTCCAGAGCTACGCGCTCTTC
>JBDTJD010000352.1:0-3269 GCA_039935975.1 Caldimonas sp. | reverse complement strand
GCGAGCCTCTCGCAGAGCGCGAGCATCTGGGTCTTCACCGGTCGGCCGTTCCAGAAGCCCGTGCGATAGCGGACATCGACGCCGTAGGCGCTCGTGTCCTGGCTGATGACGAGAAGCTCCTTGACGCCCGACTCGAACAGCGCCGCGGCTTCCGCGAGCACGTCGCCGACCGGTCGCGAGACCAGATCGCCGCGCAGGCTGGGAATGATGCAGAACGTACAGCGGTGGTTGCAGCCTTCGCTGATCTTCAGGTAGGCATAGTGCTTGGGCGTGAGCTTGATCCCGAACGAAGGCGGTGCCGGCACGAGATCGACAAACGGGTCGTGCGGCTTGGGCACGTGGGCGTGCACCGCGTCCATCACCTCCTCGGTCGCATGCGGGCCGGTGACGGCGAGCACGCTGGGGTGCATCTGGCGGACCAGATTGCCGCCGTCCCGGCCCGACTTCGCGCCGAGGCAACCGGTCACGACGACGCGGCCGTTGGCGGCAAGCGCCTCGCCGATCGTGTCGAGGCTTTCCTTGACCGCGTCGTCGATGAAGCCGCAGGTGTTGACGATCACGAGGTCGGCGCCCTCGAAGCTCTTCGACGTCGCGTAGCCCTCGGCGCTCAGGCGCGTGAGGATGAGCTCGGAATCGGTGAGTGCCTTCGGGCAGCCGAGCGACACGAAGCCGATCTTCGGTGCAGCGCTGGCGAGGCGGGGGCGGTCCAGCGCGGCTTCGGTCATCGAGGGATTTTCGCCGATCTCCTATTTCCGCTTCGGCGCGGTGGCCGAAGGTGGCGCGCCGGTCTCGACGGCAAGCACGTCGCAGTGGTAGATCGTCGTCCACGGATTCGTCGGCGACCCGGACGACACGTCGACGCCGGTCACCGTGAACCGGAAGCGCTGCGGCCTGGTGCGCGCAGCGGCCGTCTTCAGGACGGGAAAGCGGTCGAGGTGCGCCCAGTCGATCGTCCAGGCGTGCTGGCGTGGCACCTTCACGTCCAGCAGAGGACGCCAGATGTGCAGCGCATTGTTGTCCCAGGCGACCTCGGCCACGTAGGTCTTGCCCGACTCGAGCGTTCCCTCGAACTCGACCGGCGCCGCCGTCGCGGCCGCGGCGGGCGCCACGACCGCTGGGCCCTTCTTGCCCGCGCTTGCGGCACCCGGCATGGCGTCCAGCGCGGCCGCCGACGCCGCCGATGCGAAAGCGGCCATCACGCACGCCGCCGCGGCCCTCGTCAGCCGCTTCATCGCTTCGGGACGCCGCGGCCGGCCGTCGGAAAGACCGCTTCGGCCTGCTTGTTGAGCTGGTCCTGCATCTGCGTGAAGACCTGGCGCGACTGCTCGAGGTAGTTGCCCATCAGGTTTTGAACCATCGGCGCCTGTCCGCTCACGAGCTGCGCCCACATCTCGGGGCTCTGCAGGCGCGGGTCGAGCAGTCCCTTCGACTGCTCGCTCAGGCGCGCCTGGACGTCGGTGAAGGTCTGCAGGTTCTTCTCCAGGTAGCTGCCCATCATTCCCTGCATCGCATGGCCGTAGAACCGGATGATCTGCGCCAGCATCGAGGCCGAGAACATCGGCACGCCGCCGCTCTCTTCCTCCAGGATGATCTGGAGCAGGATGCTGCGCGTGAGGTCGTCGCCGGTCTTGGCGTCGCGCACCTCGAACGCAGTGCCCGCCAGAACCATCGCCTTCACTTCGGTCAGCGTGATGTAGCTCGAGATCTCGGTGTCGTAGAGACGCCGGTTCGGATACTTCTTGAGGATGCGCACGCCCTTTTCTGACACCGCTGCGGGCGGCGTCTTCGCGGATCGACGACTCTGGGCCATGCTTTCGAAGGGGCTGTGAACTCGAACGATTCTAGAAGTCGCGCCCGCGCCGATCGGAGGGTTTTCCCATGCGACTGGCCCCCTACGACGCCGGAACCTGCGCCTTCGCGACGAGCGTCAGGATGTCGTAGCTCGCGACGATCTCGCCGTCCTGGTTCGTCACCTCGACGTCCCACGCCACGACGCCCTGCCCGCGTCCCTGGGCATCCTCGCGATTGCGGTCGATCTTGCGCTTGCAGGTGAGGCGCGCCCGGATCGTGTCGCCGATCGCGACCGGCTTGACGAAGCGCAGCGTGTCGAGACCGTAGTTGGCGAGGACCGGCCCCGGCGCGGGCGAGACGAACAGCCCGGCCGCCGCCGAGAGCACGAAATAGCCGTGCGCGATGCGCTTGCCGAACGCCGACTCCTTGGCCGCGATCTCGTCGAAGTGCATGTAGAAGAAGTCGCCCGAGATGCCGCCGAAGGCGACGATGTCGGCCTCACTGACCGTGCGCCGGTGGGTGAGCAGCGAGTCGCCGATCGCGAGCTCCTCGAAGTGCTTGCGAAACGGATGCAGGTCGCCTTCGTGCAGCGCCGCGCCGCGCACGTATTCGCCGGTGACGGCCGTCAGCATGGTCGGCGACCCCTGCAGGGCCGCGCGCTGCAGGAAATGCTTGACGGCGCGGATGCCGCCGAGCTCCTCGCCGCCGCCGGCCCGACCCGGGCCGCCATGCTTGAGCATCGGCAGCGGCGAGCCGTGGCCCGTCGATTCGGCCGCAGCCTCGCGATCGAGCACCAGCAGCCGTCCGTGCCATGCGGCCATCTGCGGGATCGCCTTGGCCGCGACCTTCGGGTCGTGCGTGACGAGCGTCGCGACCAGGCTGCCGCGGCCGCGCGCAACGAGCGCGAGCGCCTCGTCGAGGTCGCGATACGGCATCAGCGTCGACACCGGTCCGAAGGCCTCGACGTCGTGGACCGCGTCGTTCGTCATCGCGTCGCGGCACAGGACGAGCGTCGGCGCGAAGAAGGCGCCGCCGGCGACGCCCTCGCCGATCGGCGCGAAGCCGTCGCGCGAGCCGTAGACGATCTCGTTGCCCGCGCTCAGCAGCGCGAGGCGCCCGGCGACGTCGGCCTGCTGCGCCTTCGAGGCGAGCGCACCCATCTTCACACCCTCGACCGCCGGATCGCCGACGCTCACCCGGGCCAGCCGCTCGCGCAGCCGCGACGCGATCTCGTCGAGGTGTCGCGCCGGCACGATCGCACGCCGGATCGCGGCGCACTTCTGTCCCGCCTTCATGGTCATCTCGCGTGCGACCTCCTGGATGAACAGGTCGAACTCCTCGTCGTCGGGCGTGACGTCGGGACCGAGGATCGCCGCGTTGAGCGAATCCGCCTCGGCGTTGAAGGGGATCGAGCGGGCGAGCAGGTTGCGGTTGCCGCGCAGCTTGAGCGCGGTGTCGGCCGAGCCGGTGAAGGTGAC
>JBDTJD010000351.1:0-7168 GCA_039935975.1 Caldimonas sp. | reverse complement strand
ACCTTCTTGTAGAACCCGGCGCCGGTCTTCTGGCCGAGCGCGCCGGCGTCGAGGAGCTTCTGCAGCACCGGCGGCGTCGCGTATGCGGCGTAGAACGGGTCGTCCTTCAGGTTGTCCTGCAGGGTCTCGATGACGTGCGCCATCGTGTCGAGGCCGACGACGTCGGCGGTTCGAAACGTGCCCGAGCTGGCACGGCCGAGCTTCTTGCCGGTGAGGTCGTCGACGACGTCGTACGTGAGCCCGTAGGTGTCGGCCTCCTTCATCGTCGCCAGCATGCCCGCGATGCCGACGCGGTTGGCGATGAAGTTCGGCGTGTCCTGCGCGCGCACGACCGACTTGCCGAGCGCGGTCGTCACGAAGGCCTCGAGATCGTCGAGGATCTTCGGCTCGGTCGTCGGCGTCGCGATCAGCTCCACCAGCGCCATGTAGCGCGGCGGATTGAAGAAGTGGATGCCGCAAAAGCGCGGCCGGATCGCCTCGGGCAGCACTTCCGAGAGCTTCGTGATGCTCAGGCCCGACGTGTTGCTGGCGACGATCGCGTGCGGTGCGATCGAGGGCGCCACCTTGGTGTAGAGGTCGAGCTTCCAGTCCATGCGCTCGGCGATCGCCTCGATGACAAGGTCGCAGTCTTTCAGCTTGTCGAGGTGCTCCTCGTAGTTCGCGGCCTCGATCAGCGCCGCGTCCTCCGGCACGCCGAGCGGCGCCGGCTTGAGCTTCTTGAGGCCTTCGATCGCCTTGGTGACGATGCCGTTCTTCGGACCCTCCTTCGCGGGCAGGTCGAACAGGATCACGGGAACGCGGACGTTGACGAGGTGGGCGGCGATCTGCGCGCCCATCACGCCGGCGCCGAGAACGGCGACCTTCCTGACATTGAATCGATTCATGGACTCTCCGATGAAAGAAGGCTATTCGACCCGCAGCCAGGTCTGGGTTCGATAGAAGGGGCCGAGATAGCCGCGCACCTCGAGCTTCCTGCCGCCGTCGACGGGCTTGAGGCGAAGGCGGTAGACCTTGCCGTTGTTCGGGTCGAGGATGTCGCCGCCGTCGAAGACCGCCTTGTCGTCGGCGCTCTGCTTGACGTTCCTGATGATCGTCAGCCCGGTGATGGGCTTGTCCTTGCGCTCGTCGCTGCAGTCCTTGCAGACCGGGTCCTTCGGCGCGTCGGGATCGAGAAGCTTCTCGACCTTGCCGCTGTAGATGCCCCCAGCCTCGACGATCCGCACGAGCGACTTCTCCTTCTTGGTGTCGTCGTCGATCGTCTTCCAGAGGCCGACCGGCGTGGTCGACTGGGCGAGTGCGGTGAGCGACGTGCCGGCGAGCAGCGCGGCGACGAGGAGGGTTCGCTTCGAAATGATCATGGTGGCTTTCCGGTCAGAACAGGGCGGCGTCGAGTGCCATCATCGGCGCGGCGCCGGCACGGGCACTGCGGATGAGGGAGGCGGTCTCGGGCAGGAGCTTGGCGAAGTAGAAGCGCGCGGTCGCGAGCTTGGCGACGTAGAACGTGTCGCCCGAGGCCTCCTTGTCGAGCGCGACCTTGGCCATGCGCGCCCAGAGGTAGGCGTACACGAGGTGGCCGCAGACGCGCAGGTAGTCGACCGCGGCGGCGCCGACCTCGTCAGGATTCTGGAACGCCTTCATGCCGATCTCGGTGGTGAGCTTGGTGACCTTCTCGCCGAGTTCGGCGAGCGGGTTCACGAACTCCTGCATCGACTCGTTGACGCCCTCTTCCTCGACGAAGTCGCGCACCAGCTTGCCGAATTTCTTCAGCTTGGCGCCGTTGTCGGAAAGCACCTTGCGGCCCAGCAGGTCGAGCGACTGGATCGTGTTCGTGCCCTCGTAGATCATGTTGATGCGCGAGTCCCGCACGAACTGCTCCACGCCCCATTCGCGGATGTAGCCATGCCCGCCGAACACCTGCAGGCAGTGCGAGGTCGCGATCCAGGCGTTGTCGGTAAAGAAGGCCTTGACGATCGGCGTCAGCAGCGCGACGAGGTCGGCGCAATCCTTGCGCTCCTCCTCGTCGTCGCTCTTGATCTCGCGGTCGAGGAGAAGCGTCGTGAAGATGGCGAGCGCGCGGCCGCCTTCGGCGTAAGCGCGCGCGGTGAGCAGCATCTTGCGCACATCGGGGTGCACGATGATCGGATCGGCGGGCTTGTCGGGCGCCTTCGGGCCGGAGAGCGAGCGCATCTGCAGCCGGTCCTTGGCGTACGCGGCGGCGTTCTGGTAGGCGACCTCGGTCAGGCCGAGCGACTGCATGCCGACGCCCAGGCGCGCCGCGTTCATCATCACGAACATCGCCGGCAGGCCCTTGTTCGGCGCACCGACGAGCGTGCCGACCGCGTTCTCGAGGACGATCTGCGCCGTCGCGTTGCCGTGGATGCCCATCTTGTGCTCGAGGCCGCCGCACCAGATGGCGTTGCGCTCGCCGAGCGAGCCGTCGGCGTTGACGTTCCACTTGGGCACGGCAAAGAGCGAGATGCCCTTCGATCCGCTCGGCGCGTCGGGCAGCCGGGCCAGCACGAGATGGACGATGTTCTCCGCCATGTCGTGCTCGCCGGCGGAGATGAAGATCTTGTTGCCGGTGAGCTTGTAGGTGCCGTCGCCCTGCGGCTCGGCTTTCGTGCGCAAGAGGCCGAGGTCGGTGCCGCATTGCGGCTCGGTGAGGCACATCGTGCCGGTCCAGTGCCCGCTCGTGAGCTTGCCGAGGTAGAGACGCTTCTGCTCGTCGGTGCCGTGCGTGTGCAGGCATTCGTACGCGCCGTGCGACAGGCCGGGGTACATCGTCCACGCCTGGTTGGCCGAGTTCATCATCTCGTAGAGGCACTGGTTGACGACGTGGGGCAGGCCCTGGCCGCCGAACGCCGGATCGCAGCTGAGCGCCGGCCAGCCGCCCTCGACGAACTGCGCGTACGCCTCCTTGAAGCCGCTCGCGGTCTTGACCTCGTGCGTCGTCTTGTCCAGCACGCAGCCTTCGAGATCGCCGACCGCATTGAGCGGCGCGAGCACCTCGCTCGCGAACTTGCCGCCTTCCTCGAGCACGGCGTCGATCGTCTCGGCATCGACGTCGGCGTGCGCCGGCAGCGCCTTCAGGGCGCCGACGACATCGAGCACCTCGTGCATGACGAATCGCATGTCGCGCAGTGGCGGGGAATAGGACGGCATGGGTTCAATCTCCGGGAAATGAAAAGGGGAGCGCGCGGCGCGACGAGCTTGCTTGCGAGTCGGCCACGCTGTCGGCGATCACGCGATCGAAGCCGCGGCGCGCGCGGCCTTCGGCGCCGGCATTGCGCAGGAAGCGCGCGTCGTGATGGAGGGCGAGGATCAGGCCGTGGATCTCGAAGAGCAACTGCTCCGGGTCGGTGGCCGGATGCAGATGGCCGGCCTCGACCGAAGCGCGGATCGCGCGCTCGAGGGCGGTCTGCCACGTCCTCACCATCGTCAGCAGCGCGTCGCGCACCGGGCCGGGCCGGTCGTCGAACTCGACCGCGCCGCTGATGTAGATGCAGCCGGAATCGATCTCGACCGAGACGCGCTTGAGCCAGTGATCGAAGAGCGCGCGCAGGCGGGGCAGGCCACGCTCGGCCTGAAGGGCGGGACGGAAGACCTCTTCCTCGAACTTCTCGTGATATTCACGGACGACCGAGATCTGGAGCTCCTCGCGCGAGCCGAAGTGGGCGAAGACGCCCGACTTGCTCATGCCGGCGACCTCGGCGAGCGCGCCGATGGACAGGCCCTCGAGACCGATCTGCGACGCCAGCGCGAGCGCGGCGTCCAGGATCGCCGCGCGCGTCTGCCGGCCCTTGGGCAAGGCACGCGGCGAAGCGACGCCGTCGTTGTCGGGCTCGCGGGCAGAGGCGTGGAGCAGAGAATTCAAAATCGAGGGAGCCGGCGGCCGGCCGATCGCAGAATCGAACGATCGTGCTATTTTGCCGGATGCGCGCTGTGGCCAGCGTCGAAGGAGATTGATTCGTGTCGTTTTCCAGGATTTGCCGTCGAGAGGCTCGCCCATGAAGGTGGCCATCGTGGGGCTCGGCGCGGTCGGCGGACTGATCGCCGCGCGACTGGCACGCGCCGGGCACGAGGTGTCGGCGCTGGCCCGCGGCGCGACGCTGGCCCGGGTGCGCGAGCACGGCCTTCGGATCGAAGGCGCGTCGGGCTCGCTTTCGACGCCGCTCGCCATCAGCGATGACGCTCGGGCGCTCGGTCCGCAGGACCTGGTGATCGTCGCGCTCAAGGCACCGTCGCTCGAAGGCGCCCTCGCCTCGATCCTCGCCCTGCTGTCGCCGACCACGATCGTGCTGCCGGCGATGAACGGCGTGCCGTGGTGGTTCCTGCCGGCGGCGCTGCCGGACGAAGCGCCACTCGAAAGCGTCGATCCGGGCGGGCGTCTCCTGGCCCGACTGCCGCTCGATCGGGTCCTCGGCTGCGTCGTCCATCTCGCCTGCTCGACGCCGGAGCCCGGCGTCGTTCGTCACAGCTTCGGCGAGCGCCTGATCGTGGGCGAGCCGCGCGGCGGCCTTTCCGACCGCGTCGCGGCGGTCTGCGCCGCGCTCGCCAGCGCCGGCTTCAAGGCCGAGCCGAGCGCCGACATTCGCCGCGACACCTGGTACAAGCTTTGGGGCAACATGACGATGAACCCGGTCTCCGCCCTCACGGGCGAGACGACGGACGTCATCCTGGCCGATCCCCTGGTGCAGGCGTTCATGCTTCGCGGCATGGCCGAAGCGGCCGAGATCGGCGCCCGCATCGGCTGCGCGATCGAGCAGTCGGGCGAGGAGCGCATGAAGCTCGCCCGCGATCTCGGCGTCTTTCGCACCTCGATGCTCCAGGACGCCGACGCCGGCCGCGCGATCGAGCTCGACGCCATCGTCGGCGCCGTGCACGAGATCGGCGAGCGCCTCGGCGTCGACACGCCGGACATCGCCGCGCTGCTCGGCCTGACGCGGCTGATGGCGCGCCAGCGCGGTCTCTATCCGCGCTGACCGTTCGTCGCCACGTCGCGTGCGCGCATCGGCAGCGGGCGCGCGCGCCTTGAGCGCCTCGTCGTCATGGATTACGCTTTGGGCCTCATGGAAGTGCTGCAGCTCGACATGTCCGGCCGGCCACAGTCCTGGATCTCGGCCCGGGAGGCGGCTGTCATCTACGCCAGCGACGGCGTGGCCTGGACGCTCGGCGACACCTTTCACGTGCTGCGCGGCGGCATGCAGAGGCGCACCGGGCTGCAGTCTCGGATCGAGGTGCATCCGATCATCGCCGTGCGCGGCGCCGTGCCGAGCCGAGCGTGGCGCCGCTCGCCGGCACTCAGCAACCCCAAGCTCTTCGCGCGCGATCGCCAGGTCTGCGCCTACTGCGCCGGTCGCTTCCCGCTCGACGACCTGACGCGCGAGCACATCGTGCCGACGTCGCGCGGCGGCTCCGACAGCTGGATGAACTGCATCACCGCCTGCCGCGCCTGCAACGGCCACAAGGGCAGTCGCCTGCCCGAAGAGGCGCGCATGTCGCTGCACTACCTTCCCTACGTGCCCAGCCTGCACGAGGACATGATCCTGCGCGGCCGGCGCATCCTCGCCGACCAGATGGAGTTCCTGCTCGCCAGCGTGCCGCGCTCGAGCCGCCTGCACCGCTAAGAGGGGTGACGCGCGGCGTCCGCCACGCGCTTCACAGTTCTTTGCGCGGGCTTTCCCGGGCGGCAAGGCAGCCCCGGAACGCTTGTGGTCCACTCGAAATCGGCCGCCGCGTTGTCGGCAAGTCGATGCCGGAGATCACCATGAAGCACCTCTTTCTCGCCGCCGCGATCGTCTCGCTGGCCGCCTGCACGACGTCAAGCCCCGATGTCGTGCGCCGCTACGACTCGCAGCGCATGTCGCAGGTCTACGACGCCACCGTGCTGTCGGTGCGGCCGGTCACCGTCGAGGGCAGTCAGAGCGGACTCGGCGCCGGTGCCGGCGCAGTCGCGGGCGGCGTCGCCGGATCGTCGATCGGCGGCCACCGCGATTCGATCGTCGCCGGCGTGCTCGGCGCCGTCGTCGGCGGCGTGATCGGCAACGCGGTCGAGCGCGGCACGACACGCGAGAACGCAGTCGAAATCATGGTCCAGCTGCGCAACGGCGAGCGCCGCTCGGTCGTCCAGGCTGTCGGTGCCGAGACCTATGCCGTCGGCGAGCCGGTCGTGCTCGTCACCACGGGCGGCCGGACGCGCGTGGCGCGCGCGCCGAGCGGCTATGCACCGGCTCCCGGCGCCTATCCGTCACCAGCGCCCTCCGGGTACCCGGCGCCGGCCGGCTATCCGAACGCGCCCGTGCAGCCGGTCTATCCGTCGTCGGGCCCGGTGCCGCCGCGCAGCTGAAGCCCGTCACGGCGCGACGCGCTCAGGCGCTGCAGCGGAGGGCGACGCCGAGCGTCTCAACCAGCGTCCGGCGCAGCCGCGTCCACGCCGGCCCGCCGGCCTCGACGTAGCGCTGGTTCACCTCGAGCTCCATGCCGACGTAGCGGTCGGGCGCATGGCGGCGCCTCAGCTTCATCGTCACGCCGTCGCTCTTGCCGAGATAGGGATAGTTTCGACGCAGCCGCAGGCCCGGATCCGCGGCTCGCAGGGCCTCGATCCACGCCGTCGCCAACGCCACCTCGCCCGGCCGCGCCGGGTCGTAGAGCATGCCGATGTCGGCGGTGCGGACATGGCCGTGGAGCTCGGGCGTGAAGCTGTGGGAGGCGATGTGCATCACGCGATCGCCAGCGTCGACGGCAGCGGCGACCGCCTCGTCGACGGTCTGGCGATGCGGGTGGTAGTAGGCCTCGAGAATCTCGCGCCGCTCGCGCAGGGACAGGTGGCGCGTCGCTTCCGAGTGCAGCTCGGGGTTGCCGACCGAACGGTTCAGGTCGACGAGCAGTCGGGTCGTCTCCTCGTAGTAGAGCGGCGCGCCGAAGCGCTGGGCCATCTCGCGCGCGAGCAGCAAGGCGCCCGGATCCCAGCCGCGATGCGTCGGCAGCAGATGCTCGTGTCCGACGAAGAGCGGCCGGTAGCGAGGCGGCACTCGGTTGCCGGCATGCTCGCAGGTGAGGATCAGTCGGTCGGCTCGCCGTGTCCGCGTGCTCGTCTTCGCTTCGCTCGTGCGCCTGGCCATGGCCGGATGGTAGCGAGGCGAGCGTTCAGCCACGATCGCGGAGGCCG
>JBDTJD010000350.1:0-2516 GCA_039935975.1 Caldimonas sp. | reverse complement strand
CATCGCGACGCAGTAGCCCATCAGGTCGACGCCCCGGCGACGCAGCGTCCACGCGGTGTAGCCGGCGGCGAGCGAGTCGACGAAGTTGCCGCGTGTCCAGGGGAACGGATAGACCTCGCCTTCGAGCACGAGCACGTCGTCGAGCGACGCGACGGTCATCGGCCGCAGCGTCGCGTCGCCGAAGTCGAGCTGCGCGCTCATGGCTGCGTTGCCGCGCTCGCCTCGCGGGCGTCGCGCCGGGCCTGCCGCTCGACGATGGTGTCGGCGACGTGGTCCCGGATGTAGACCGGCAAGGCAAGCGCCGGATCGACGGCCTCGCCGTCGCGCCAGGCGCGCCCGGCCAGGCGCAGCAGCGCCAGCGCGTTCGACGTCGCCGCGGGCGCGCGCGCCGCAGCGCCGCTGTCGAGTCGCGGCCCGTAGGCATCGATCGCATTGCCGGCGATGGCGTGAGGCGGCTCGTCGCGCCAGCGCTCGACGAGCGCCTCGCAGCTCGTGAGGCAGGGCTCGACGCGGGTCGTCCAGCGATCGGCTTCGAGCTCGTACTCGGCGGCGTAGACCTGGTCCATGCGCGCGTCGATCACGGCCCAGATCCGACCGTCGAGACCCGCCTCGACGTGGGCGTCCTCGGCGACAGTGAGCAGGCTGTCGATCGGCAGCACCGTCTTGGCCGCGCCGAAGGCCAGGCCCTGCGCCACCGAACAGGCGGTGCGCAAGCCGGTGAACGCGCCCGGCCCGCGGCCGAAGGCGAGCGCGTCGAGATCGGCGAGCGTGATGCCGGCTTCGGCGAGCACGTCGAAGATGGCAGGCAGCAAGGTCGTCGACGCCTTCGCGCCGCCTTCGCCGCTGCGGGCAACGATCCGGCCGCGGTGGCTCAGGGCGACGGACATCCGCTCGGTGGCGGTGTCGAAGGCCAGCAGCGTCGCCATTGCCGCCGTCGTCATCGTCGCCACGAGCGTCGCGCTGGCCGTTGCTCAGAAGGCCCTGGGTGCAAGCAATTCACGCGACCAGTTTAGCGGCGGGCGATCGGCGACGGGCCTCGTGCGATCATGACTTCATGGCCTCGTTCAGCCTCTCGTACCGAGACGTGCAGCGCTTCGGCCGGCGCGTCGGCGCGTTCGTCGCCGCGCTGGCGATCGCCCTACCCGCCGGCGCGGCGCCGGCGCGCGTCGGTGCTGTCGACGCGCGTTCCCTGCCGCGCAGCGTCGAAGCCGCGCTCGGGCGTGGCGGCATCCCGAGCGATGCGATGGTCGCCTGGGTGCAGGAAGTCGACGCGAACCGGCCGCGGCTCGCATGGCAGGCCGACCGGCCGGCCAATCCGGCGTCGCTGATGAAGCTGGTCACCACCTTCGCCGGCCTCGACCTGCTCGGCCCCGCTTTCACCTGGTCGACTCCGGTCTGGCTGCAAGGCTCGATCGCCAACGGCGTGCTCGCGGGCAACGTCACGATCAAGGGCGCCGGCGATCCGAAGCTGGTGCTCGAGCGCATCTGGCTGCTGCTGCGCCGCGTCCAGCAGATGGGCGTGCGCGAGATCCGCGGCGACATCGTGATGGACCGGAGCGCGTTCACGCCGGGCACGCTCGATCCGGCCGACTTCGACGGCGAGCCCCTTCGCCCGTACAACGCCGGCGCCGATGCGCTGCTCCTCAACTATCGCGCCGTCATCCTGACCTTCACGCCCGATGCGGTGCGCGGCATCGCCACCGTCGACGTCGAGCCGCAGCTCGCCGGCGTGCGCGTCGACCTCACGGTGCCGCTCGCCGCCGGTCCGTGCAGCGACTGGCGCGGCGCGCTCAAGGCCGACTTCACCGACCCGGCGCGGATGCGCCTGGCCGGCGCCTATCCGGCGTCGTGCGGCGAAAAGCTCTGGCCGCTCGCCTACGCCGATCCGAAGAGCTACAACGAGCGCGCGCTCGCCGGGATCTGGCAGGAGATGGGCGGCAAGCTCGACGGCGTCGTGCGCGAAGGCGTCGCACCGTCGGCATCGCCGAGCTTCGAGCTTCGCTCGCCGAGCCTCGCGGAGGTGATCCGCGACATCAACAAGCTCAGCAACAACGTGATGGCGCAGCAGCTCTTCCTGACCCTCGGCGCGACCCAGCGCGGCGGCAGCGGCACGCCCGAAGCGGCGCGCGACGTCGTGCGCCAGTGGCTGAAGGGCCGCATCGGCGATGCCGCGGGCGGCGCGGTGATCGTCAACGGCTCGGGCCTGTCGCGAGAGTCGCGCCTGAACGCGGCGCTGCTCGGACGCCTGCTGCAATCGGCCTGGTCGAGTCCGGTGATGCCGGAACTGATGAGCTCGCTGCCGGTCTCCGGCATCGACGGCACGCTGCGCAAGTCGAAGGGCCCGTCGGGCCGCGCCCACCTCAAGACGGGGTCGTTGCGCGACGTCGTCGGCATCGCCGGCTACGTGCTCGCCGATTCGGGTCGCCGCTATGTCGTCGTCGGCATCGTCAACCACCCGAACGCGAACGCGGCGCGGCCCGCGCTCGATGCGCTGGCCGAATGGGTGGCCAACGACG
>JBDTJD010000349.1:0-3611 GCA_039935975.1 Caldimonas sp. | reverse complement strand
CTGCGCGTCGCCGGCAAGGTCGATCCGGTGTTCGTCGACGAGATCGGCGACTTGGCACGGACGATCGTCGCGCAGTCGCAGCCGGGCGACGTCGTCATCTCGATGGGCGCGGGCTCGATCGGCACGGTGCCGGCGCAGGTCGTCGAGCTGCTCGCAGGAGTCGCCGCATGAGCACGATCGACGTCAAGGCGCTGGGCAAGGTCGCGGTGCTGCTCGGCGGCACCTCGGCCGAGCGCGAGATCTCGCTCCTCTCGGGCCACGGCGTCCTCGCCGCGCTGCGCTCGCAGGGCGTCGACGCCCACGCCTTCGATCCTGCCGAGCGCGACCTCGGCGAGCTCAAGCGCGAGGGCTTCGCGCGCGCGTTTGTCGCGCTCCACGGCCGCCACGGCGAGGACGGCACGGTGCAGGGTGCCCTCGAGCTGCTCGGCGTGCCCTACACCGGCTCGGGCGTGATGGCCTCGGCGATTGCCATCGACAAGGTGATGACCAAGCGGGTCTGGATCGCCGAGAGCCTGCCGACGCCGAAGTTCGTGCGCCTCTCGGCCGCCGAGCAGGGACGCGAGCAACTGCGCGCGGTGCCCGACGTCCTCGGCCTGCCGCTCGTCGTCAAGCCGCCGCGCGAGGGCTCGTCGATCGGCATCACGAAGGTGATGGGTTACTCGCAGATGCATGGCGCGGTCGAGCTTGCGCGCGGCTTCGACGCCGATGTGCTGTGCGAGGAGTTCATCGAGGGCGACGAGCTCACCTGTCCGGTGCTCGGCGAAGGCGCCGACGCGCGTGCGCTGCCGGTGGTGCGCATCGTCGCCCCCGACGGCGCCTACGACTACCAGAACAAGTACTTCACCGACGTCGTCCGATACGACTGCCCGTGCGGCCTGCCGGCGACCGAGGAAGAGGAGATCCAGCGCATCGTGCTTGCCGCCTACCGCGTCCTCGGCTGCCGCGGCTGGGGCCGTGCCGACCTGATGCTGAGAAAGAGCGACCGCAAGCCCTTTCTCCTCGAGATGAACACCTCGCCCGGCATGACCACGCATTCGCTCGTGCCGATCTCGGCGCGCGCCGCGGGCATCGGCTACGAGGCACTCTGCCTGCAACTGATCGCCGGCGCTGCGCTCGACAGCGGCGCGGGCGCGCCGCAGAAGGCGGGGGGCTGAAGCGATGGCCACGGCGACGCTGAACCGCCCGTCCGCTCCGGCGCTGCCAAACGACGTGCGCCTGATGAACGCCACCGCGGCCGGCTTCGCCCTGCTCGCGACGCTGCTGCTTGCGGCCGCCGCGGTCGTGTGGCTGGCGCGCCAGCCCTTCTTCGCGATCCGCTCGATCACGATCGAGGGCGACGTCTCCCGCAACAGCGTCTCGACCATTCGCGCCAACGCGGCGCCGCAGCTGCGCGGCAACTTCCTGACCGTGGATCTCGGCGCCGTGCGACGCGCCTTCGAGTCGGTGCCCTGGGTGCGCCTGGCGATCGTGCATCGCGTCTGGCCGAACCGCCTGCGCGTGCAGCTCCAGGAGCACCGGCCGGTCGCGTTCTGGGGCAGCGACAGCGGTGCCGACAGGCTCGTCAACAGCTTCGGCGAGGTCTTCGAGGCGAACGTCGGCGACGTCGAGGACGACGACCTGCCGACGCTTTCGGGCCCCGACGGCAGCTCGGCGCATGTTCTTGCGATGCTCGCCAGGATTGGTGTCGCGCTCGCGCCGCTCGGCGCCCGCGTCGATGCGCTTTCGCTCTCCGGCCGCGGCTCGTGGCAGGCGACGCTCGACAGCGGCGCGGTGATCGAGCTCGGTCGCGGCAGCGACGACGAGCTGCTCGCCCGCGCGGCCCGATTCGTCTCGACGGTGGGCCAGGTGACGGCGCGCTATCACCGGCCGATCGAATCGGCGGACCTGCGCCATCTCGACGGCTACGCGGTGCGCCTGAAGGGCGTGTCGACCACCGGCGCTCCGACCGACAAGACGCAGAAGAAATAAGGAGCCACAGCAATGAAATGCCCCCACGCTCACTCCGTTCACTGCCCCCCGAGGGAGCGCTCAGCGCCCTTCCGGCGGCCGTGCGTGCGCTGAGATGGCCAAGGAACTCAAGGATCTCGTCGTCGGCCTCGACATCGGCACGGCCAAGGTGATGGCTGTCGTCGCCGAGGTGATGCCGGACGGCGAGCTGCGCATCGCCGGCCTCGGCAGCGCGCCGGCGCACGGGCTGAAGCGCGGTGTCGTCGTCAACATCGACGCGACGGTGCAGTCGATCCAGCAGGCGCTGAAGGAGGCCGAGATGATGGCCGACTGCAAGATCACGCGCGTCTATACCGGCATCACCGGCAGCCACATCCGCGGCCAGAACTCGACCGGCATGGTGATCGTGCGCGACAAGGAAGTGACGCCGGTCGATGTGACGCGGGTCGTCGAGACGGCCAAGGCGATCAACATCCCGAACGACCAGCGCCTGCTGCTGGTCGAGCCGCAGGAGTTCGTGATCGACGGCCACGAGGTGAAGGAGCCGATCGGCATGAGCGGCAGCCGGCTCGAGGTGCGCGTGCACATCGTCACCGGCGCGCAGAGCGCGGCCGAGAACATCGTCAAGTGCGTGCGCCGCTGCGGGCTCGAGGTCGACCAGCTCGTGCTCAACCCGAGCGCATCGAGCCAGGCCGTGTTGACGCAGGACGAAATGGACCTGGGCGTCGCGCTTGTGGACATCGGCGCGGGCACCACGGACGTCGCGATCTTCACCGGCGGCTCCGTGCGCCACACCGCCGTGATCCCGATCGCCGGCGACCTGATCACGAGCGACATCGCGATGGCGCTGCGCACGCCGACCAAGGATGCGGAAGAGATCAAGGTGGAGTACGGCGTCGCCAAGCAGTTGCTGGCCGATGCGACCGAGCAGGTCGAGGTGCCCGGCCTGGGCGACCGCCCGCCGCGCATGCTCAGCCGCCAGGCGCTGGCCGGCGTGATCGAGCCGCGCGTCGAGGAGATCTTCTCGCTGGTGCACCAGGTGATCCGCGAATCGGGCTGCGAGGAGCTGCTCTCCTCGGGCATCGTGCTCACCGGCGGCACCGCGGTGATGCCGGGGATGGTCGAGCTCGGCGAGGACATTTTCCTGAAGCCGGTCCGAAAAGGCCTGCCGACCTATTCGGGCCCGCTGTTCGACATGGTCGCCAATCCCCGTTCGGCGACCGTCATGGGCCTGCTCGAGGAAGCCCGCGTCGCCCACAGCCGGGGCCACAAGGCCGCGGCCCAGGCCGGCTCGATGCAGACGTTTTTCGGTAAGGCGCGGGACTGGTTCATGGGAAATTTCTGAGATGACGAAGACGACAAGAGGCGTCATCCACATAAGGCCCGGCGCGCACGACGCGACCGAGTCGCAATGCTCTTTGGGAATTGGGTACGGGTTCATGACACAGGCAACTGCAACAGTATTTTTTGAAGGAGGCACATCATGCCGATCGAGATGATTGAAGAGTTCGACCAAGGTACGCAGATCAAGGTCATCGGCGTGGGCGGAGGCGGCGGCAACGCCGTCGAGCACATGCTCAGCGAGGGCGTCCAGGGCGTCGATTTCGTCTGCGCGAACACCGACGCGCAGGCGCTCAACCGCTCGGCGGCGAACCACCTGATCC
>JBDTJD010000348.1:0-7955 GCA_039935975.1 Caldimonas sp. | reverse complement strand
ATCGCCGCCTGCGCGCCGGCGCGACGGGCGAAGAGTCCCTCGAGTCTTCCCGGCGTCGCGAGTACCTCTACGCGACCAGTGGCGACGGCATCGAGCTTGACGCGCAGGGCGAGGCGGCGGCGGCCCTTCTTCCGCGCGGGTCGAACGTCATCGCCGTCATCCAGGAAGCCGACGTCAGCTGGCATCGCGTCACCCTGCCCAGGGCGCCGGCGTCGCGGCTGCGCATGGCGCTCGTCGGCGTGCTCGAGGAAGCGCTGCTCGAGGACGCCGAGACCATCCATCTGGCCGTCGCGCCGTCCGCGACCGCCGGCCAGCCGACCTGGATCGCGGCCGTCGACCGCGCCTGGCTGCAGAACGAGCTCGCGATGCTCGAGAAGAGCGGCGTCTTCGTCGACCGGGTGGTGCCCATGGCCTGGCCCGACGATCCTCCCGCCGGCCACTTTCGCGCGCCGCTCGCGTCGGGCATCGGCACCATCGAAGGCGTCTATCTCACCTGGGCGAGCACCGACGGCGTCGCCACCGTGCGCCTCGACGGCGGCCTGGCGCGTGCGATCGTGCCGAACCCGCCTCCGGTCACGACCCGCTGGAGTGCAGCACCGATGGCCGCGGCGGCGGCCGAGCAGTGGCTCGGCGCGCCGGTCAACGTCATGCCGGCCGAGCAGCGCCTGCTCCAGGCCGGCCGCAGCCTCTGGAATCTGCGCCAGTTCGAACTCGCCCGGCGCACGCGCGGTGCGCGCGCCTTCGGCGACTGGCTGCGCAAGGCGCGCAGCCCGGCCTGGCGGCCGGTGCGAATCGGCCTCGCGGCGCTGATCGCCGCCCACATCGTCGGCCTCAACCTCTGGGCCTGGCACGAGAAGTCGCAGGTCGAGGCGCGCCGCGTCGCGATCCAGTCGCTGGTCAAGAAGACCTTTCCGCGCGTCGGCGCCGGCGATGTCCAGCGCGACGCCGCCGCCGTGATGGCGCGCGAGACGCAGTCGCTGCGCACACTCGCCGGCAAGTCGGGCGAGGGCGATCTCGAGCCGATGCTCCAGGCCGCGTCGGCCGCCTGGCCGGGCGAGCGCCCGCCGGTCGAGAACCTGCGCTTCGAGCCGGGCAAGCTCACCCTCGCCGCGAGCGGCTGGAGCGACCAGCAGATCGACCAGTTCCGCGCCGCGCTGCGCCCCACCGGCTTTCGCGTCGACGCGAGCGAAGGGCGGCTGGTGATGTCGCGCGTCCGGCCGGGAGACGCGACGTGAACCGACAAGTCGCTTGCGAAGCAAACGCCTCAGCACGCGCCGCCGAGGTATGCCAATGAGCGCCGAGGGTCTCTCGCTCCCGCCGGCGACCGGCTCGGCACGGGCCGAGGTTCATCGCTTCTGGCAGTCGCTCGCCCCGCGCGAGAGGCAGATGGTGGTGGCGGTGGCGATCGTGCTGGTCGTCTTCGTCGTCTGGCTGGTCGCGGTCCAGCCGGCCCTGCGCACCCTGCGCGAGACGCCGAGCGAACTCGACCGGCTCGAGCTGCAGCTGCAGCAGATGCAGATGGCCGCGCTCGAGAGCGAAACGCTGCGCGGCGCTTCGCCAGTGCCGGCGGCGCAGGCGGCTGAAGCGCTGCGCGCGGCCACCGAACGCCTGGGCGGCAAGGGCAAGCTCGCGATCCAGGGCGACCGGGCGACGCTCACGTTCACCGGCGTGCCCTTTCCGGCACTGCGCACCTGGCTCGGCGAAGCGCGCAGCGGGGCGCGCGCCCGGCCTGTGGAGGCGCAGCTCCTGAAGGGCGCGGGCGGCTACAACGGCACGATCTCGCTCACGATGCCGGGGGCGTCATGATCCGCAGGAAGCGCAATCGCCAGCTCTGGGCGCCGACGGTCGCCTCGACCGGCTGGAGCGAGTCGACGCTTGCCGAGCAGGCCTGGGTCGAAGCGCGCGGCGCCGCGAGCCGCTGGGCGATCGCCGGCGTGATCGTCGGTGCGCTGGTCGGCCTCCTCGCCTTCGCCCCCGCGGCCTGGCTGGCGCAGGCCGTCCTGTCGTCGACCGACGGCCGGCTCATCCTCTCCGACGCGCGCGGCACGATCTGGTCGGGAAGCGCCGTGCCAGTACTCGCCGGCGGACCCGACAGCCGCGCCGCGAGCTATGTACCGGGGCGGCTCGAGTGGACGCTCTCGCCGCGCTGGTACGGCCTGCAGCTTGCCGCGCGCCAGGACTGCTGCATCAACGGCACGATGCGGGCCGAGATCCGACCCGGCCTTGGCCGCGTTCGCATCACCCTGCTCCCGCCGCCCCAGGGATGGATCGGGCAGTGGCCGAGCGCCTGGCTCGGCGGCCTCGGCACACCCTGGAACACGCTCCAGCTCGGCGGCACCTTTCGCCTGCTCTCGCCCGGCGCGACGATGGAGTCGGCCGAGGGGCGCTGGCACCTCGAAGGACGGGTCGACCTCGAACTCGAGAGCGTATCGTCGCGCCTGACGACGCTCGACACGCTTGGCAGCTACAAGGTCTCGCTCACCGGCGGCAGCGGCACCGACACCGCGACGCTCCTGTCGCTCTCGACGCAGGACGGTCCGCTTCAGCTGACCGGCAGCGGCACCTGGGGACCCGGCGGCGTCAAGTTCCGCGGCGAAGCGCGCTCGGCGGCCACCGACGAGGCGGCCTTGTCGAACCTGCTCAACATCATCGGTCGACGCGACGGCGCGCGATCGATCATTTCGATCGGATGAGAATGAGAAAGCCCAGTGCCCCGAGCACGACCTGGCTGAGCAAGGCCGGCGCGACGGCATCGGCCCTGGCCGTGCTGCTCGCCGCGGCGCCCTTCCCGGTCGCCCTCGCACAGTCGGCGCCCAAGGCGAACCGCTTTCGCGGCGAGCCGGTCACGCTCAACTTCGTCAACGCCGACATCGAGGGCGTCGCGCGCGCCATGTCGGCGATCCTGCGCCAGCAGTTCGTCGTCGACCCCCGCGTGCGCGGCACGATCACCCTGTACAGCGAAGAGCCGCTGTCGCCGCGCGAGGCCTACTTCAACTTCCTCGCCGCGCTGCGCGGTCTGGGCTTCACGGTGGTCGAGGTCAACGGCCTCTACAAGGTCGTCCCCGAAGCCGACGCCAAGCTGCAGGCCGGCACGGTCTCGATCGGCGAGGCCGGCCGCCGCGGCGACCAGGTCCTGACCCAGATCTTTCGCCTCAACCACGAGAACGCGAACAACCTCGTGCCGGTGCTGCGCCCGCTGATCAGCCCGAACAACACGATCAACGCGAACCCCGGCAACAACTCGCTCATCATCACCGACTACGCCGACAACCTGCAGCGGATCGGCAAGATCATCGCCGCCATGGACGTGCCGGCGAGCGGCGACATCGAGGTGATCCCGCTGCGCTACGCGGTTGCGTCCGACATCGCGCCGCTGATCCAGCGCCTGACCGACGGCAACGCCGCTGCACCGACCGGCGTGCCGGCCGGCACCTTCGCGTCGACCCTGGCGGCGCCCTCGATCCTGATCGACTCGCGCAGCAACTCGCTCATCGTCCGCAGCCCGAATCCGGCGCGCATGTCGAGCATCCGCTCGCTGGTCGCCAAGCTCGACGTTGCTCCGCAGGGCTCGGCCGTGAACGGCAACATCTGGGTCGTCCACCTGAAGAACGCCGACGCGGCGAAGCTGGCGACCGTGCTTCGCGCGGCCTTCGCCGCGGCCTCCGGCAACAGCGGCTCGGTCGGCGGCGGCTCGTCGCCCCTGCAGCAGCCGCTCGGCGTCAATCCGGCCGGCGCGGCCGGCACGGCGAACAACGCGGCGAACAGCGCCGCGGCGGCGCCGATCACCGCGTCCGCAGGACCTTCGACCGGCGGCTTCATCCAGGCCGACCCGTCCACCAACTCGCTCATCGTCACCGCACCCGAGCCGCTCTATCGCCAGGTGCGCTCGATGATCGACCAGCTCGACGAGCGGCGTGCGCAGGTCTACATCGAAAGCCTGATCGTCGAGGTGACGGGCGACAACGCCGCCGACTTCGGCTTCCAGTGGCAAGGGCTTCTCGCCAACAACAGCCGCACCAATGGCCTCGTCGGCGGCACGAACTTCGGCACGACCGGCAACCTGCTGAACATCACCCAGGCGACCCTGGGCGCCGGGACGAGCTCGGGCGGATCGGCGGCCAGCGGCCTGTCGCTCGGCGAGGGCCTCAACATCGGCCTGCTCCACAACTACTTCGGCACCTACGGCCTGGCCGCGATCGCCCGCATCCTGCAGAGCCAGACCAACACCAACATCGCCTCGACACCGAACCTGATCACGCTCGACAACGAAGAAGCGAAGATCGTCGTCGGCAGCAACGTCCCGTTCGTCACCGGCCAGTACTCGCAGACCGGCACCGCCGGCGCGCTGTCGAGCCCGTTCCAGACGATCGAGCGAAAGGACGTCGGCATCACGCTGCGCATCCGGCCGCAGATCGGCGAGAACGGCACGATCCGGATGACGATCTTCCAGGAGTCGTCGAGCCTGTCGTCGCAGGTCGCGCCAGGCACGTCGAACGCGGGTCCGTCGACCAACAAGCGCTCGATCGAATCGAACGTCGTCGTCGACGACGGCCAGATCCTCGTCCTCGGTGGCCTGATCGAAGACCGCTATACCGACAACCGCTCGAAGGTGCCCCTGCTCGGCGACATCCCCTACCTCGGCGCCCTCTTCCGCAGCGAGAGCCGGACCAAGACGCGGACCAACCTGATGGTCTTCCTGCGCCCGGTCGTGATGCGCGACGCCGACACCGCCAACCGACTCTCGCTCGACCGCTACGAGCAGATGCGCGGCTTCCAGAAGGACATGCAGCCGCCGCGCAGCGTGATCGTGCCGATCAACGACTCGCCGGTGATTCCGCCGTTGGGCCGCATCGACGATGCCGGCCATCCCCTGGCCGCGCCGCAGACTTCGCCCGGAACGACGCCCAATCCGGTCGTCAAGCCGCTGCCGCCCAAGGGCGACGGCTCGCCGGCCATCGTGAACGTGCCGGTGATCCAGCCGCCGACGCGGGTCGATCCGACGGCGGCGCCGGCGCCGGCGACCTCGGCTTCGGGCGCGACGAAGTAGGGGCTGGTCCATGGCGGCGATGCGACATCCCCTGCCCTACGCCTACGCCAAGGCGCACACGCTGCTGCTCGAGGACGACGGCACGCGCCTCGTCCTCTGGGCACCCGAGCACGTCGGCCTGCCGGCGCTCTCGGAGGTGCTGCGGGTGTTCGACGTCGACGCGTTCGCGCGCGAGCCGGCCAACACGCTGGCCGGCCGGATCGCCTCGGCCTACGCCGGCGGCGAGTCGAGCGCGGCGGTGGTGATCGGCGAGGTCGAGAGCGCCGTCGACCTGTCGCGGATGATGCAGGAGCTGCCCGCCATCGAGGACCTGCTCGAGGCCTCGAACGACGCGCCGATCATCCGCATGCTGAACGCGCTGCTCACGCAGGCCGCGAAGGACGGCGCGAGCGACATCCACATCGAGCCCTACGAGCGCTCCAGCGCCGTGCGCTTCCGCGTCGACGGCACGCTGCGCGAGGTCGTGCAGCCCAACCGCGCCCTGCATGCGGCGCTGATCTCGCGCCTGAAGATCATGGCCGAGCTCGACATCGCCGAGCGCCGCCTGCCGCAGGACGGCCGCATCTCGCTGCGCATCGGCGGCCGCGCCGTCGACGTGCGCGTCTCGACGCTGCCGTCGGCGCACGGCGAGCGCGCCGTGCTGCGCCTGCTCGACAAGGCCGAGTCGAAGTTCACGCTTGAAGGCCTCGGCATGAGCGGCGACGTGCTCGCGAAATTCGACAAGCTCGTCCACCAGCCGCACGGAATCATCCTCGTCACCGGCCCCACGGGCTCGGGCAAGACGACGACGCTCTATGCCTCGCTCGGCCGGGTCGACACCGCCGGCACGAACATCCTGACGGTCGAGGACCCGGTCGAGTACGAGCTCGCCGGCATCGGCCAGACCCAGGTCAACGCCCGCATCGACCTCACGTTCGCGAAGGCGCTGCGCGCGATCCTGCGCCAGGACCCCGACGTGATCATGATCGGCGAGATCCGCGACTACGAGACAGCCCAGATCGCGATCCAGGCGTCGCTCACCGGCCACCTCGTGCTCGCCACCGTCCACACCAACGACGCGCCGAGCACGGTGACGCGGATGATCGACATGGGCGTCGAGCCGTTCCTGCTCTCGTCGAGCCTGATCGGCGTGCTGGCGCAGCGCCTGGTGAGAAAGCTCTGCCTCGTCTGCCGCCGGCAGGACGAAGGCGGGAACTGGCATCCGGTCGGCTGCGCCCAGTGCGGGATGACCGGCTACAAGGGTCGCACCGGCGTCTACGAGCTGATGGATGTCGACGACGGCATCCGGGCCCTCATCCACGAGCGCGCGACCGAGGCGCGCATCCAGGCGGCCGGCGAAGCGGGCGGCCTCAAGTCGATGCGCGAGGATGGCGAGCGCCTTGTCGCCGAAGGTGTCACGTCGCTCGAGGAAGTTTTGCGCGTCACTCGCGAGTGATGACCGTTTCCGCACGCGTCGCCTGATGCCCGCCTATCGATTCGAAGCGCTCGACGCTGCGGGCAAGACCACCAGCGGCCTGATCGAGGCCGACACTTCGCGCGCCGCGCGCTCGCAGTTGCGCGCCCAGTCGCTCGTGCCGCTCGCGGTCACCCAGGTCGAGTCGGGCGGCACCAAGGTGGCCGGCTTCAATCTCTCGCGCAAGATCTTCAACGCGACCGCGCTCGCAGTGTGGACGCGCCAGCTCGCCGGCCTGGTCGGCTCCGGCCTCCCGCTCGAGCGCGCCCTCACGGCGCTGGCCGACGAAGCCGAGGACGCACGCCAGCGCGAGCTGGTCGCCCACCTGAGGAGCGAGGTCAACGCCGGCGCGCCGTTCGCGCGCGCGCTCTCGAGCGCGCCGCGCGAGTTCGACGAGGTCTATCGCGGCGTCGTCGCCGCGGGAGAACAGAGCGGCGCGCTCGGCCTCGTCCTCGAGCGCCTCGCCGACGACCTCGAGGCGCGCCAGGAGCTGAAGGGAAAGCTGATCGGCGCGACGCTGTACCCGGCGATCGTCTCGGTGATCGCGGTGATCATCGTCGTCTTTCTCGTCACCTACGTCGTGCCGCAGGTGGCGACGGTCTTCACCAGCTCCAAGCGCGCCCTGCCGCTCCTCACCGTTGCGATGATCGCGTTCAGCGACTTCCTGCGCGGCTATGGCTGGCTGGTGCTGCTGCTGCTCGTCGGCGGCGGCCTGCTCCTCGCGGTCGTGCTGCGCAACGAGGTGTTTCGCGAGCGCTTCGACGCGGCCTTCCTCGGCCTGCCGCTGGTCGGGCGCCTGGCGCGCGGCTACAACGCGGCGCGCTTCGCCGGCACGCTGGCCATGCTTGCCGGCGCCGGCGTGCCGATCCTGAAGGCGCTCCAGGCCGCGGCCGAGACGCTCTCGAATCGCGCCATGCGCGCCGACGCCATGGACGCGCTGGTGCAGGTGCGCGAAGGGGCGCCGCTGGCCTCGGCCCTCGCCGGCAAGAAGCGGTTCCCCGGCATTCTCGCGATGTTCTCGCGCCTGGGCGAGCAGACTGGGCAGCTGCCGGAGATGCTTGACCGCGCCGCCCGGCAGCTGTCGGGCGAAGTGCAGCGCCGGGCGCTCCAGATGGCAACGATCCTCGAGCCGCTGCTCATCGTCGCCATGGGCGGGGTCGTGATGCTGATCGTCCTGGCCGTGCTCCTGCCGATCATCCAGCTGAACTCCTTCGTCAAGTGACGAGGGAGTTCAGCTGGCGCTGACAGGACTGCTCCCTCCCCGCTTCGCTCCCCGCCCTCCGTGAGGGAGGACAGACGCCTTTGGCGTTCCTTGGACCGACGCGACTCGTAAGATCGGCGCATGCCTGCGTCGCTTTCCGGTCAGCTCGTCGTCGCGATCTCGTCGCGCGCCCTCTTCGACTTCGAGGAGGAGAACGAGCACTTCGAGGCGAACGACGACCGCGCCTACATGCG
>JBDTJD010000347.1:0-5462 GCA_039935975.1 Caldimonas sp. | reverse complement strand
GATCCGCGCCTCGTTCGAGGCGATCTTCGGCAACGGCGCGATCGACGCCGAGCCGCAGCGGGTGCATCGACTCGAGTCGCACTCGAGTGCGTTGCACAGCGTGGTCGAGCGCATCCGCGTCGCGACGGCCGAGGGCGAGCGCTTCGCCTGGGCGGTCGCGACCAACGTCTACCTGAAGTCGTCGCGTGGCTGGCGCATCGTCGCCCATCACGCGAGCCCGGGCTCCGACGAGGCGGCGGTCGAGAGCGCCGAGGCGGCATCGACCCTGCACTGACGACGGCGCCGTAGCTGCTGCGCTCGCCGACGTCTCTCGACGATGGACGACTTTCGCGCGCCGCGATGGCTCCCCGGCGGCCACGCGCAGACGATCTGGCCGGTGTTCTTCAGCCGCCGCTTCGACGGGGCGCCGCCACGCTTTCGACGCGAGCGCTGGACGACGCCGGACGACGACTTCGTCGACGTCGACTGGCTCGGCGAGAACCTCGACGCGCCGCTCCTGGTCGTCTTCCACGGCCTCGAAGGCTCGTCGTCGAGCCACTACGCGCAGGCCTTCGCCGCGGAGGCCGTGCGGCGTGGGTGGCGCTTCGCGATGCCCCACTTTCGCGGCTGCTCGGGCGAGATCAATCGCGCGCCGCGCGCCTACCACTCGGGTGACCACGAGGAGATCGCGTGGATGCTTGGCCGCTGCCGCGAAGCGCATCGCGGCGCCGTCGTCGCCGTCGGCGTCTCGCTCGGCGGCAATGCGCTGCTGCGCTTCGCCGAAGTAGCGGGAGCGGGCGCGGCGGATCGCGTGAGCGCGATTGCCGCGGTGTCGGCGCCGCTCGACCTTGCCGCCGGCGCGCGCGCGATCGGCCAGGGCTTCGGCCGCCAGGTCTACACGCGGATGTTCATGCGCACGATGAAGAGGAAGGCCTTCGTGAAGCTTCGCCAGCACCCCGGGCTCTTCGATGCAACGGCGATGATGAAGGCGCGCGACCTGCGCGACTTCGACGAGATCTTCACCGGGCCGCTGCACGGCTTCGCCGGGGCCGACGACTACTACGCGCGCAGCTCGGCCAGGTCGCAGCTCGCACGAATCCGCATTCCGGCCCTGGTGCTCAACGCACGCAACGATCCGTTCCTGCCCGCGTCGGCCCTGCCGCGTGCGGGCGAAGTCGGCGAGCACGTGATGCTCTGGCAGCCTGCGCACGGCGGCCATGTCGGCTTCGCGCACGGCGCCTGGCCCGGCCATTTGCAAAGCCTGCCGCGCAGCGTGGCCGACTGGCTCGCCGCGCGTCTCTGAGCGCGAGCGGCGCAGAATCGGCGCCATGGATGCGATCGTCGCCGCGGCGCTCAAGAAGTGGCCCAACGTGCCGGCCTGCTACGCCTGGCTCGCCCTCGACGCGCGCGGCGACTGGTACATGCGCGACGACCGGATCCAGCACGCCGGACCCTTTCCGCGCGTCAAGGGCAGTCGCATCGACCACGAGAAGCTGCGCGAGTTCATCGGCCGCAACTACGCCGCCGACGAGCGCGGCGCGTGGTTCTTCCAGAACGGGCCGCAGCGGGTCTACGTCGAGCTCGAGGCGGCGCCCTGGGTCTGGCGTCTGCAGGCCGACCCGTCGGCGCCGGGCGTGATCGTCACCAGCCACACGGGGCTGCCGGCCTGCGAGGATGAGGTCTTCCTCGACGAGTCGGGCCGACTCTTCCTCGCCAGCGACATCGGCCTCGGGCTGGTGCACACGCTCGACATGGGCATTGCCGGCGATGCGGTCGAGCGCGGGGAGTGGAAGCCGCGGGACATCGAGTTCGCGACGCTCGTCGCTCGCGCCGGCTATTGCCTCAGCCCGGCAGCCGAAGCGAAGGCGCCCGGGAGCGAGCGCGCAGATCCCGGGCGATAGCGCTTATTTGGCGGCGTTGACCATGTAGGTCACGACCGCCTTGATCTCGGCCTCGCTCGCGCTCGATCCGCCCTTTGGCGGCATCGCACCCTTGCCCTTGATCGCGACGGCCGTCAGCGCATCGATGCCCAGGGCGATGCGCGGCGCCCACGCTGCCTTGTCGCCGAACTTGGGCGCGCCGGCAATACCTGCGGCGTGACAGGCGCTGCAGATCTGGGTGTAGAGCGCCGGCGGCTGGTTGCTGGTCGGCGTCGCGGCCGCGACCTGAACCGCCGCGGCAGGCGCAGCGACGGGAGCGGCACTCGGCGCTGCCGTGCCGACGGGGGCGGCGAGCCCGGCCGCCGCAGTCGCCATCGGCGTTGCGGCGGTGGCGGCCGGCACGGTCGGTGCCGCCGCGGTGGTCGCGGCGGAAGCGGCAACCTGCGGCGCAGCCGGCTCGGGGAACTTGGCGCCGCCCTTGTCGGCCATGTAGACGACGGCGCGTGCGATCTCGTAGTCGCTGAAGTCGCCGCCGCCCTGAGGCGGCATCTGGCCCTTGCCGGCCAGCGCCGCGTGAAGCAGCGCCTCGTAGCCGGTCTTGATCCGCGGCGCCCACGCGTCGACGTCGCCGAACTTGGGCGCCCCGAGCACGCCGGCCGTGTGGCACGCAGTGCATTGCGCCGCGAAGACCTGCTCGCCGGTCTTCAACGCCGACAGATCGGAGGCGTCCTTGATCTCGACCATGCCGACGGGCTTGATCCGCGCCGAAATCGACTGCGGCGTCATCGCATCGCTGCCGGCAGCGGGCCGCTTGTCGGAAGAGACGTACATCACCAGCAGGATGATGAGGAAGATCGGCACCACGAACGCGAAGAGGACCGCGAGGATCAACTGCTTGGGCGTCTTGATCGGACCTTCGTGCGGTCCGTCCATGTCGTTGGTTTCGTGCGCTTCGGTCATCGAGTCCTCAAGGGCGGTAACGCGCGACGATGGGCGACGCGTGCCGCCCGCAGGTCGTCGTCCGCGTCGAACCCGAAATTATAGAGGGGCGACCGCGCGGGCCCCTCTCGCCGCGACCCCCGCTGGTAGACTGCCAGACCGCTGCGCCCGTAGCTCAATGGATAGAGTACTGCCCTCCGAAGGCAGGGGTTGCAGGTTCGATACCTGCCGGGCGCACCACCGACATCAAGCAATTGGCAGATCGGACGGTGTCGCCGGCAACCGCCTCAACGGCGGCCGACTCAGCCCAACCGGCGGCCGCTGTTATTGCCAGCCGGCCGCTACCAGCGATGCGTAGGCCGCCTCGGCCTCCTTTTGGTGCGAATAGGGCGTCGGGTGCACGCTGTCGGCGAACGCGTACTGCGTGCTGCCGGCAACCACGTTGGTCGAATTGCAGACGATCGAAGATCCGCCGAATGCGTTGTTCGCGCAGGCAGTGGCGGTGACGTTGGTGAATCCGTACTTGACAGGATTGGCGACCACATCGTTCGACAACGTGTAGTCGTCCAGGATCACCACGCCGGCGGTCCCGCTGAGCCCGGCGGAAAGCTGGCTGTTGAACGCTCGCGTCATGTTGGTGATGAGCCCTTGCGTGCCGGCGTCGAGCGTGACCCCGTAAGGCGTGACGTTGATGTTGCCCAGATTGCGGACGAGGACGAACCTCGCGCCTTTGGCGACGATCAACGTCTTGATGTAGCCGGCGAGCTCGAGCCCGGCCTGGCCCATCGCCGTGACCGCGGCCGAAGCGGCCGCGTTGGTCGCAGCGGCGCCGCCCGCCCCGACGGTGTTCAGCACGCTCTGCGGCCAACCGGCGATCGTTCCGGCGCCGACAGCCGCGGCTCCGCCACCCGCCGCGCTGGCCACGCCGTTCAGCTGCATGAAGGAATCGTTGCCGCCCGAATTGACCGTGACGAGCTCGAAGCCGCTGTAGGCTCCGCCGACCTTGGCGAGGTGCCTATTCATCTGCTCCATGAGCGAGTTCGCCATGAAGCCGAGGTTCATCTGGCCGTAGGCCTGCAACGCGACACCGTTCGGACCGCTGCCCTCCGAAGTGACCCGGCTGCTGCCTTGGGCGTAGTTGTAGCAGCCCGCGATGTCGGTCACTGGGGCCCCGGTGACGCCCGGCTGGTTCGGCAGCAAGCCGGTGCGCGCTGCGCACTGGGGGGGTGCCTTCACGGCGACGGCCAAGTCTTCGGTCCAGGTGTAGCTGGTGGCGCCGGCGCCGTTGACCGTGAACTTGCCTCCTCCGAGCGCGGCGATCGTGCCGACGTTGTAGGTGCCGGCATCGCTCAGGCTGTCGCCGAACGATACGACGGAGGTGAACTGGATCTTGTCATCGCCGCCGCCGCAGGCAACGAGGAGGACCGCCGCCGCAAGGGCGGCGCTTACGTGAATCGCTTTCATCGAGTCTCCGTCGAACAGGGTGGCCGATCGTAGGCGTCGGCGTGTCGCTCGAAAATGGGACATTCCCATGGGTGCAGCCGCAGGGCATGCGCAGTGAAGCCACGTCGAGCCGGCGGCTCGGCATGAGTCCGAACGGCCAGCCGGCTTCGGTCCGCTTCCGACCGCAGAGTCACTAAACCGGCGACGCAGCCACGAGGTGCTCGGACAAGAACCAAACTTGAAGTTCGTTCGTGCGCAGCACGTCGCTCACCAACAGGTCGTTGGTGCCCGAGTCGCCCGCATCCTGCGCCTTCTCGGCGTTTGCGCGCGCGAACTTGATGATCAGCGTGTGCGCATCGATGAGACGCGACAGCTGCACCGACGCCTGCTCCCGGCCGCGCGGTGGTCGCGGAATCTTTGTTTCCTCGGCGACGTCTGCGGCCATCGCCAGCGAGATGCCACCGAGTACCTGGATGCGTTCCGCGATCGAGTCCACGATTTCGACCTGCGCCTCGAAGTGCTTGTCGTAGAGCAGATGCAGCTCGTTGAACGTGGGGCCGACCACTTGCCAGTGGTGCTTCTTGTACATGTCACGCAAGGTGATCGAGTCGGCCAGTGCCTGGTTCAGCATCGCGACGCTCTGCTTGGTGACCTTTTCACTCAGGCCGTGCGGCATCGGCACGATGTCGCCGAAGCGCTGGGTTTCGTGCGAACCGGTCCGCGCCTGCTGGTGAAGGCTGGGCTGGACCGCGGAGTGCGCGGCGTCGACGCCCGTCTTTGGGGCCTTGCGTGCGGATTTGTGACTGGCCATGTTCGTTCCTCCTGGCAGTTGCGCTTCGAATGGTCACGAGCTTAGCCAATCGAGGCCTCCGGCGCGCGTCACGCGACGACGAAACGGCCACGGCGCGGCGCGGTCCTACAAGAAGGGGACGCCCGGAATCTCGACCGGCATGTCGAGGAGGATCTGCGCCATCCCCTTGCCGAGCGGATCGAGCCGGTGCGAGGCCGGGCCGCCGCCGTCGAGTGCTTCATGCAGCACGAAGTTGATCGCCGCGATGCCCGGAAGGTGAAAGCGCTCGACCCGGCCGCGAACGTGATGCGCCAGATATGCGCCGACGCGCTCCGGCGTGAGCTCTCGCCAGAGGAGCGGCAGCCATTCCGGCCGCCGCGCGATGACGCCCACGTTGGAGATGTCGCCCTTGTCGCCGCTGCGCGCCCACG
>JBDTJD010000346.1:0-5890 GCA_039935975.1 Caldimonas sp. | reverse complement strand
CTCCGGCGGGTCGAAGGCGCGGACGACGGATTCGATGCGACGCTCGCCGACGACTGGCTCGCGCTGCTGCACGCCGGTGGCGTCGACTTCACCCTCGCCTGGCGGCGCCTTGCCGATACCGCTGCCGGCGATGAGGCCCCGTTGCGTACGCTTTTCGGCGACGCGGTCGCGCCTGATGCATGGCTCGACCGCTGGCGCGAGCGCTGCGCGCGCGAGGACGATGAGGGCGGCGGGGGAGGCGCGGCGCGTATACAGCGCATGAAAAGGGTCAGTCCTTGGGTGATCCCGCGCAACCATCGCGTCGAAGAAGCGCTCGCGGCGGCATCGGACGAGGGGGACGTCGGTCCGTTCGAGCGACTGCTGGCTGCCGTGCGACGCCCTTACGACGAGGATCCAGAGAATGCTCGCTTCGCCGAGCCAGCTGGAGCCGACGTCACAGCTCTCTATCGGACCTTCTGCGGCACCTGAGGCCGGGCGTCACTGACGCGTCAGGATCAGATGCGTGCCCGTGTTGGTTACGACGTCGACCTTGGTCAGAAACAGGGTGCCATCTGCGCTGATCCGATACGAGGTCTGCTGCGTCCCGATCAGGACGGTGCCCTCGAAGTCGTTCGTGATGATCGTCAGCGTGGCGGTCGATTCGGTGTCTGCCGTGATGGTGAACGTCGCCGAGCGCGTGCCGAGCAGCTTCGACTTGGAGCTGTCGCTGTAGACGTTGAATCCCACCACGGCGGCGTTGTCGCCGACCTTGACACTGGCGGGCAGCGGTGCGGGCTTGCCCTGGACGACGACGTACTCAGCGCCGGGGGTGAAGCTGCCGACGGGCAGGTAGGTGACCGGATCCAGGTAGGTCGTGGTACTGGTGGTCAGGTTCGCCGGAGTGCAATTGGTGCGTGTCAACTGCTGACTCACGGTTGACTGGAGCGCGGGGGCTCCCTCGAAACTGACCGTCGTAGTCGCTGCGGTCACGCTCTCGGCAGCAGTGCCGGCGCATGATCCGCTGATCGAGAAATTGTAGGTTTCGGCGGAAAGGACCAGGGCCCGGTAGCCGTTTTGAAGGGGAAAGGAAGCAGTCGACGCGACAGGTGCGGAGGGCGTGGTGCTGCCACCCCCTCCGCATCCTGCCAACGACATCACCAGGGTCAAAAACGCGAGAGATCTTTTCACGAAGAACCCTGGTGACCTGGCGTCGTCAGAGCGACGTCGAGGAGCGACGACGTGCGACCCAGCCGATGGCGCCCAGGCCGGCGAGCAGCAGCGCGTAGGTCTCGGGCTCGGGGATCGGCGCGGCGAAGTTCACCGAGCCTCCGCCCTGGGCGATCCGGAAGCCGCTGGCGAAGCCTGCAGCGACCGGGCTGACCTGGGTCGGGCTGTTGATGAAGGACGACACGGCGACGTTGTAGAACGTCTTGGGGCTGGTGAAGAAGCCCGCGCCCGCCGCCGTGGGCGTGAAGCTCAGGTTGGCGCCCGCGAAGCTCGTGAACGAGGGCGACTGGGGGCTGCTTCCCACGGAGCTCTGGTTGCTGCCGGGAGTCAGCGAACCCTTCGCGAGGGCGACCGCACCGGCGGCACCCGTCACCGTCGGGTTGTCGGAGCCGTCGAAGCCAAACGTCGCCGCGGGACCGTTGTACCCGTAGAGCGTGTAGTCGAGGCTCGTGAAGTTACCGGAGGTCACGTTGAGGGCCGGATTTCCGCCGGAAAGCATCCCCGCGCCGGAGAACTGGAAGTAGAGGCCGTAGGTGGAATTGAGTCCGCCTGCGATGACGGTCGTGCCGCCGAGCTGGAAGCTCTGCACCGCCAGGTAACCGGTGTCCGTGAAGGACGTGGGGCTCGTGAAACGGACGGTGGAGAAGTCCGAAATGATGATGTTGTCGGCCGTCACCGGAGCGCCGAGCAGCGGCGTCGAGGCACCGGCAGGCGTGATGGTGAACGACGGCAACGCAAACGAGGTGCTCGAGGCAACCGCGAGTGCGGCACCGTAAAGCACATGTCGCACGCCGCGCGATGCGAGAAGTTGATTGACTTTCATTTCAGATCTCCTTGACAGAAAAAGGCCGCAGCCCAGGGAATTGATGCGGTGAAGGTACCCGTTGTCCAGACCGGTTGCTCCCCCGGGATCGCGGGGAGAAGGGCGCCGCAGACCTCGAGGGAGGGGCGATTCTCCCCGCAAATCGAGTCGGACGAGTTGCTCTCTGAAAAGGGTGTGGGACTGCCCCTACGACACGCAAGCAACGGATGTCCTACTGCCGCTATGGGCTTTAGGACCGACCGTTGCGAACTGCCTGCTGATGCGCTTCGCTCTCGCGGCACAACTCGCTCAAGTCCAGGCGCGTCGAACGAGCGGCGGCGACCGGTCCCTCGCCCAGTCGTCCCATGAACACGACGTGCGACGCCTGTCCTGGAAGAAGCGTCTCCATCCGAATGGCGACTTCCGAAGCCCGGCGCCGCGCCGCAGGGACCTGCGTGAAGCAGACACCCATTCGCGCATAGCGGGCGAAGACCAGCGGCGTGTACTGCGGCTGCAACTGCAGACCCAACGTCGTCGCCGTCAACCAGAAGCGCTGCATCGCAGCCCCGGCGGCAAGAAAATCGTCAAGCGTCTCCGGTACGCGATCAGCCACGATGGCGAAATGGGCTCCGCATCGCAACGCCGGAATGAGATCGAGTTCGATGCGTGGACCGACCGTGCCGCCGGCGAAGCGGTTCATTCGGTCGATCCGCGCCCAGCTGTGCATCGCCCACCGCATGACGGCCAGGCTGACCGGACCGGCGCCGAGCGCCTGGTCGGGAACTCGGTCGACGCTGTGCCGGGCGCCCCACTCGATGATGTCGCGGTGCACGGCATAGGCCTCGGGAATCGTGAGCCGGATCTTCGCGCTGCGCGTGGCGAGCCATGCCATTCGCGCCTTCTGCCGCGCGCCCTCAAACCAGACGATCCGTGAGGACGGACCGACCGACTGCTCCAGCCGCGACTTGCGTGGCGCGCCGAGAGCGGTGGTCTGCAGTGACCGTCGCTGCACGCAGCGATGGCGAATCGCACCGATCAGCAGATCGGTTTCCACCGCGTCAGGGGGCCCGAGATGGACATCGAACGATGGGCGCCGGTCAGGCGTCCCGGGCCGTCGGGAGATCGCGATCCGGCGTCCCGACGCGGTGGCCGCGATGCGCATCGTCTCCAGCAAGGCGCCGACGGCCACCTGGCTGGCGCGGCCATCGAGGTCATACACGCATCGATCGCGGGTGTCGAACGCATTGACCACGATGTGGTCGCCGGAGACGATGCTAAAGCGCCAGGGCTGGGTGTTGTCGCCGCTCGGCGCCCATCGCGCAAGCTCGAGGATCTCTTCGGCGGCCGTCATCGGACGCTCGCAAACCGTCGCGTGGCGACCGCGATCAGGGCGGCCTGCAGCGGATTGGCGCTGCCGCCGGGTCGAAAAGTGCGCCGCAGCCGCACCTTGTAAGCGTCGAAATGACTGCCCCAGGGCGCGGCATACACACGGCCACGACCGAGCAGGATCTTCAGCGCCTCCGTCCCGGCGATGCCGGCGCACAGATCACAGCCCATCGGGGTGGAAGGACCGACACGGGCCACCAGGTCCACGCGCGACGGATCGACCAGATAGCCGAGCTGGAGCATCGACGGCGCCAGGCCGACGAGAAAGCGGGCCGCCTTTTCCGCTTGCGAGCGCTCGCCGAACCGGAAGTAGTCGTCGAAGCGCATTCGCCGTGGCATGAAGACCAGGAGGGCGCAGCCCATGCCGAGTGGTGCTGCCGTGATGGCCGGGATGCCGAGCTCGCCGCAGCGCTCGAAAAGACGCTGGCGCACGTCGAGCTCGAAGAAATCCAGCCCGTCGACATAGAGGTCGACGTCGTCGAGGAAGCGGTCGAGGTTGTCGGTACCCACCCCGGCGTTGAACAGGCGCAGGTCGAGTTCGGGATCGATGTCGCGCGCCATCTCGGCCATCACGTCGAGCTTGGGCCGCCCGATCGTCGCCATGGTCGCGCCGACCTGGCGGTTGAAGTTGTGCAGTTCGAACGAATCGAAGTCGGCAATGTTGAAGGCGCCGATGCCGAGTCGCGTCAGCGTCAGCAAGTGAGCGCCGCCCACGCCGCCCAGGCCGGCGATCGCCACCCGCTTGCTCCGCAGGATCCGCTGCTCGACCTCGGTGACCCAACCCAAATTGCGCGCGAACGCCTCACGATACGAAAACATCTTCTTACGAAAGACCGGGACGAGGCGTCCAGGGATCAATTCCAATGCGGGAGGTTCGATTTTGGCCCGGAACGTACGCCCGGTGCGAGCGAAGGGATGAAGCGAAAGATCCCGTCGGCGTGCCATGCGGCGTGCCCAGCCCTCCGGCGGCGCGACTTGCCTCTGGTGGCGCGCCAACGTCGAACCCCTTAGCACCGCATCCGGAATCAGTGACGACGGCTCGGCTTACGGTCACCACGAAAGGGAAATTTCTTGTTCTTGTCGACGCTCTGCGACTCTTCTCGCCCCCCCGCGCTTCCTCGCCCCTCCTATCGTCATCTTCATCGGCATCGAGATGTATCTGCCGAGGCCCACTTCGGACACGAGCTGGCACGCCTCGCCGACGCCGATTCGGCACGCGACTTCGTCATCTCCGCACCGCGTGAAGCGGCCGACCGGCTCCACGCCGCGGAGTTGCTGGGACGCCGCTATGCGTGGCGCGGCTACCGCCTCAGCCCGCTCGAGGGATTTGCAAGCCGGGGCCGGTTGACGCTGGTCGCCTCCGCGTGCGAATCCGTCGTCGGGACGCTGACGGCCGCGGTGGAGGCGGACAGCGGCCTGTCCGTCGAACGGATCTATCCGAGGGAAGTCGCCGCGTTGCGTGGGAGCGGGACTCGCCTGTGCGAATTCACCAGGTTTGCGGTCGACGAGGACGTGCGCTCGAGCGCGTTGCTCGGCGCGCTGTTCCACGTGGCCTGCATGCACGTGATGGAGGTTCATCACTGCACTCGCGCTCTGATCGAGGTGAATCCCCGACACGTGCGGTTCTACGAGCAGATGCTGGATTTTCGACGCGCCGGCGAGACACGCATGGACCCGGCGGTGGCAGCGCCTGCGGTCCTCATGCAACTCGACCTCGCGCACTGTGCGCGCCAGATCGACGCCCTGTCCGGGAGGCCCGCGTCATCTGGCAGGCTTCGCTCGTACTACCCGCACTTCTTTGCCAAGGCAGAGGCCGAACTTGTCCTCGGCAGGCTGCGGATGCACTGAGGTTTGCCGCCCGCGCGTGCGAATGGGACTCCTCAGGCCTTCAACCGCCAGCCGGTCCGCATGATCCACGTCGCGACCGCGAGCGAGATCACGAAGAACGCCGAGGTCATCGCGAAGCTGATGCCGATGTGCACCTCGGACCGGTCGAAGAAGCTCCAGCGAAAGCCGCTGATCAGATAGACGGAGGGATTGAGCAGCGAGAGCTTCTGCCAGATCGGCGGCAGCATGTCGATCGAGTAGAACGGGCCGCCGAGGAAGGTGAGCGGCATCACGACCAGGAGCGGGATCAGCTGCAGCTTCTCGAAGCCGTCCGCCCAGATGCCGATGATGAAGCCGAACAGGCTGAAGGTGATCGCGGTGAGGACGAGGAACGCCAGCATCCAGACCGGATGGGCAATGTGCAGCGGCACGAAGAAGGCGGCCGTCGCAAGGATGATGAGCCCGACGAGCACCGACTTGGTGGCCGCCGCGCCGACGTAGCTGGCGACGATCTCGAGATTGGAGATGGGCGCCGAGAGCAACTCGTAGATCGTGCCGGTGAACTTCGGGAAGTAGATGCCGAACGAGGCGTTCGAGATGCTCTGCGTCAGCACCGACAGCATGATCAGGCCGGGGACGATGAAGGCGCCGTAGGTGACGTCGCCGATG
>JBDTJD010000345.1:0-2943 GCA_039935975.1 Caldimonas sp. | reverse complement strand
TTAAGCGGCGAGAGCGTACGTTTGATCGTTCGCAGTTACTTTGTTTCCAGTGGATTTACGAGCGAACTGGTGCTCGGCGTGCACTGTTCCAACTCCGAACCCTCGTCGAAGCCAGGTCAGCCCCAGGAGACGCAGTTTAGGGCACGGCGGGCGCATTCAAGCTCCGCTGATCAGGTCGATCAGCTCGCGGGGCCGGGCGATGAGGTGATCGGCACCCCAAGACGCCGGTGCGTCGCCGTTGCCCAGATAGCCCCAGGCGGCGGCGACGGTGCCCATCGCGGCAGCCCGCCCGGCATCGACATCGCGCCGGTCGTCGCCGACGTAGACGCAGTCCGCGGCCGGCCGGCCCGCTCGCCGTGCCGCCTCGAGCAGCGGGGCGGGGTGCGGCTTGGAGTGCGCCGTCGTGTCGCCGCACACCAGCACCGCCGCGCGCGACGCGAGGCCCAGATGGCGGACGAGCGGCTCGGCGAAGCGGGTCGCCTTGTTGGTGACGATGCCCCAGGCGAGTCGCTCCTCGTCGAGCCAGGCGAGCAGCGGCACGACATCGGCGAAGACGCGGGTCTCGCGCGTCATCCGCGCTTCGTAGCGCCGCAGGAACTCGTCGCGCAGGGTGTCGTAGCCTTCGTCGCCGGGAGCAAGACCGAACGCCGTGCCGACCATCCCGCGCGCGCCCGATCCGACCATCCGGCGCAGGCTGCCGTAGGGCAGCGCGTCGAGGCCGCGCTCGATGCGCATCTCGTTGCAGGCGCCGGCGAGGTCGGGAGCGCTGTCGACGAGCGTACCGTCGAGGTCGAACAGCACGGCACGAGGCCGCTTCTTCATGCCGGTCTGCGGCACGCGATCATGTAGTTGACGCTGGTGTCCGCCGACAGCCAGTAGCGCCGGCTCAGAGGGCTGTATTCGAGACCGCGCGTGCCCTCGAGCTCGAGGTGCGCGCTGCGGCACCACGACGCCAGCTCGCTCGGGCGGATGAACTTCGCGTACTCGTGCGTGCCCTTGGGCAGCAGCTTGAGCACGTGCTCGGCGCCGACGATCGCGAAGATGAAAGCCTTCGCGTTGCGATTGATCGTCGAGAAGAACACCCAGCCGCCGGGCCGGACGAGGCGCGCGCACGCCGACACGATCGACGCTGGAACGGGCACGTGCTCGAGCATTTCCATGCAGGTGACGATGTCGAACGTCGCCGGCTGCTCCACGGCGAGGTCCTCGACCGCGACCTCGCGATACTCGATTCGCGGCGTGGCCGCTTCGATCGCGTGAAGCTGGGCGACCTTGAGCGCCTTGCCGGCGAGATCGATGCCGAGCACCTCGGCACCGCGCCGCGCCATCGAGTCGGCGAGGATGCCGCCACCGCATCCGACGTCGAGGACGTGCTTGCCCTTGAGCGCGGCGAGCCCGTCGATCCAGTCGAGCCGCAGCGGATTGATCTGGTGCAGGGGCCGAAAGTCACTTTCGGTGTCCCACCAGCGATGGGCGAGTTCGCTGAACTTCGCCAGCTCGCGCGGGTCGGCATTGACGGTCATGGTGCGATGTTAGACAAGCCAAACAAAAAGCCCCGCATCGCGGGGCTTTTTGATCTCGGCGATGCGCGTTTACTTGCCGCGCGTGCCCACCACCTCGATCTCCACGCGACGGTTCTTCGCGCGGCCTTCGGCGGTCTTGTTGTCGGCGACCGGCTGCTTCTCGCCCTTGCCTTCGGTGTAGACGCGGTTCTTCTCGACACCCTTGCTCACCAGATAGGCCTTGACGGCTTCCGACCGGCGGATCGAGAGCCGCTGGTTGTAGGCGTCGGTGCCGATGGAGTCGGTGTGGCCGACAGCGATGATGACTTCCAGGTTCAGACCGGCCATCTTGCTGACCAGATCGTCGAGCTTGGCCCGACCTTCAGGCTTCAGCACGGACTTGTCGAAGTCGAAGAAGGCATCGGCGGCGAAGGTGACCTTCTCGCTCGTCGGCGCAACGACGACGGCTGCCTTGGGAGCAGGAGCCGGAGCGGGCGCAGGAGCCGCGGCAGGAGCGGGAGCAGGCGCAGGCGCCGGCGCAGGGGCGGCGGGCACGGGAACACCGTCGCAGCCCTTCAGGCCGGTGGCGGGCGTCCAGAAGCCATCGCGCCAGCAGAGCTCGTTGGTGCCGTTCTTCCAAGGCAAGCCAGTGCCGCTCACCCAGTTGTCGACCGACTGGGCCGACACGCCGGCGACCGACGATGCGAGCGCAGCGGTTGCAAAGAGCGACGCCACCTTGTTCAGTTTCTTCATGATTCTCCTCTCGAAGGGGGGCTAGTAATGTTCTATGTAAACGTCCGAACCTGAATCGGAAAATACTGGCCACCCCCGCTCCGCGGACGTTGACCACCGACCAACTCATTGTGCCATAGGGCACCCGTTCGGCTTGATTTTGCCCCGGTGCGAAGCCGTGTGCGGGAGCGTTGTTGCGCGGCTGCTACATCGTCTCGACACTTAGAATCGGACCTCGCGCTCGGCTGTTCGCAGGGCGGTGCCTCCGCCTCCCGCCCGCCGCCGACATGACCTCATTCGCCAAGGAAACGCTGCCGATCAGCCTCGAAGAGGAGATGCGGCGCTCGTATCTCGACTACGCGATGAGCGTGATCGTGGGCCGCGCCCTCCCCGATGCGCGCGATGGCCTGAAGCCCGTGCATCGCCGTGTGCTCTACGCGATGCACGAGCTCAACAACGACTGGAACCGGCCGTACAAGAAGTCGGCGCGGATCGTCGGCGATGTCATCGGCAAGTACCACCCGCACGGCGACCAGTCGGTCTACGACACCATCGTGCGCCTGGCGCAGGATTTCTCGATGCGCCACATGCTCGTCGACGGCCAGGGCAACTTCGGCTCGGTCGACGGCGACAACGCGGCGGCGATGCGCTACACCGAGATCCGCCTCGCCAAGATCGCGCACGAGATGCTCGCCGATCTCGACAAGGA
>JBDTJD010000344.1:0-5179 GCA_039935975.1 Caldimonas sp. | reverse complement strand
GATCTCGATCTTCGGCCGGCGGTGCGCGGCCTCGATCGCGTCGATCAGGAGGGGAAAGCTCAGGACGCGGCGGATCTCTTCGGCCGCCACGAATCGCATCGTCGTCTCCTGAGGGCGGCCGAGGCTTCGCGGATCCGGCGCGACGCTAGCGCGAGATGGCCGGCAGCGTGCGCAGGTACGCGACCAGCGCGTCGAGGTCGTCGTCATGGAGGCCGGCGTACCAGGCGAAGGCCATCGGCTCCTGCAGGCGTCGGCCGTCGCGACCGACGCCTTGCGTGATCGCCCGCTTGATTTCGGCGTCGCTCCAGGCGCCCAGGCCGTGCGCCGGGTCGGAGGTGACGTTGCGCGAGACCGAGCCCTTCCAGCTGTCGGGCAGGCCCTTCACGAACGACGGCAGGAAGGCGCGACCGCCCGCACCGAGCGCGGTGTCGAAGAGGAGCACGCCGCGCTCGCCCTGCGGCGTGTGGCATTCCAGGCAGTGGCCGATCGTGGCGAGGTAGGCACCGCGCCGTGCCGGGTCGGCCATGTCGGCGGATGCGAAGCCGCGATCGGCCGTCGCGAATGCGTCGCGCATCACCGGCGCGCGATAGACCGGCGCGACGACGGCATTGCGAACCGGGGCCACCGAGCGCAGGTAGGCGACGATCGCGTCCTGGTCGGCCGGCAGGATCGCCTTGAAGAAGTTCGCGGCCATCGGCGCGGCCAGCGGCTTGCCGGCAAGCGGGCCGTGCGCGGGGCGCTCGCCGTGGGTGAGGGCGCGCCGGATCTCGTCGTCGGTCCAGGTGCCGATGCCGGTCTCGCGATCGGGCGTGATGTTGGCGGCGACGCCCAGGAAGGGCGGAATGTCGAAGCCGACGCCGCCGCCCGAAAGCTCCCTGCCGGCGATCGGCCGGCCACGCGCATCCTTCGGCGTGTGGCAGTTGCCGCAGGCCATGATCGTCGTCACCAGGTAGCGGCCGCGCTCGACGGCGGCGCTCTGGGCCTGGGCTGCGCTCGCCATCATGAAGGCGATCCCTGCAACGCACAGGAGGCGGGTGGAAATCGACGGGAGGCTCGTTCGTGTCATGGGACCTCGCAGGGCTGAGGGCGGGGCAGGGTGAGGACGGGGCAGGCCGGTGCGGCGCGCGACCGCGATCATGCGATTTCCCGACGCCGGGTCAAGTGCACGACTGCGGGCTCGGCTCTGGGCGGCCGGCGCGCGGCTCAGGGCGCTGCCACCGCCAGCGAAGCCGGATCGAGGTTGGCGCCGCAGACCACCAGCAGCACGCACTCGCCGTCCTTCGGCTCGACGGTGCCGGTGGCGAGCGCGGCCAGCGGCAGCGCCGCCGCGGGCTCGACGGCGAGGCGCAACTCCTTCCAGAGCGTGAGCTGGGCGGCGCGGATGTCGGCGTCCTTCAGCAGGTGCGACGCGTCGACGTGGCGCTGGGTCACGTCCCATGCGATCGCGCCGATCCGGCGCGCGCCGAGCGAGTCGGCCGCAATGCCCGACACCTCGACGTCGACCGGCGTGCCGGCCGCGCGCGCGGCATGCAGCGTGGGTGCGAGCTCGGGCTCGAGCGCGTCGATCCGGCAGCGGTCGCCGAACCACGCGGCGACGCCGGCGACCAGCCCGCCGCCGCCGACGCTCACGAGCACCCGGTCCGGCACGCCGGCTTCGGCCTCGACCTCGGCCGCGAGGGTGCCGGCGCCGATCACGACTTCACGCTGGTCGTAGGCGTGCATCAGGAGCGCGCCGGTCGCTGCCTGGCGCGCCACGCTCGCGGCGAGTGCCTCGGCGTAGCCCGCACCGACGACGGTGAGGACGGCGCCGAGCTCGACCAGCCTGTCGCGCTTGGCCTGGCTCGCGGACTCGGGCACGAACACCTCGCAGCGCGCGCCGAGCGATTGCGCGGCCACCGCGACGGCGATGCCCGCGTTGCCGCCCGAGGCGATCACCACCCCGGCCTCGGGCACCGCATTCGAGCGCATGCGGTTGAACATGCCGCGCGCCTTGAAGCTGCCGCCGCGCTGCAGGTGCTCGAGCTTGAGCCAGAGCTCGATGCCGCCCAGGCCGAGCTCGCGGCCGTCGACCTTCATGATCGGCGTATGGCGGATGTCGCCGGCGATGCGCTTGCGGGCGCCCTCGATGTCGTTGCGGGTGATGTCGGTCATGCGGGCGGTTCCGGAAGCAGAGCGTGCCGAGGGTAGCCGAGCCGCTATATTGCGTCGATGGACAAGCCCCTCGCGCCTTCGGCGCGCGCCCTCGAGCTGGCGCAGACACTGGTACGCATGAACACCGTCAGCCACGAGTCGAACCTCGAGCTGATCCACTTCGTGCGCGACGAGCTCGCGCACCACGGCGTCACGTCGACGCTCACCTTCGACGACACGCGCACCAAGGCCAATCTCTGCGCCACCCTCGGCGAAGGCAAGCCCGGCGGTGTGATCGTCTCGGGCCACACCGACACCGTGCCGTGGGACGGCCAGGACTGGTCGCTCGACCCGCTCGGCGCCGTCCTGCGCGACGGCAAGCTCTACGGCCGCGGCAGCGCCGACATGAAGGGCTTCATCGGCCTGGCGCTCGCGCAGACGCCGGCCTTCCTCGAAGCCGACCTGCCCTTCGCGATCCACTTCGCCTTCAGCTACGACGAGGAGGTCGGCTGCTTCGGCGCACGTCGCCTCATCGCCGATCTGCGCGCGCGTGGCCTGGCGCCGCGCGCGTGCATCGTCGGGGAGCCGACCGGCATGGTGCCGGCGCTCGCGCACAAGGGCGTGTACCGCTGGCGCTGCTGCATCAAGGGCCGCGCTGCGCACTCGTCGCTCACGCCACGGTCGGTGAACGCCATCGAGATCGGCGCGCGCGTCGTCGGCAAGCTGGGCGACATGGCGGAGCGCTTCCGCACGGGGCCGCAGTACGAGGGCTTCGACGTGCCCTACACGACCAGCTCGGTCGGCGTCATCCAGGGCGGCATCGCCGACAACGTCGTGCCCGAGGACTGCCGCTTCCACTACGAGTTCCGCAACCTGCCCGGCGCCGACGTCCGGGCGATGCAGGACGAGGTGCGCGCCTACGCCGCGTCGCTCGAGCCGGCGATGCGCGCGGTCGCGCCCGAGGCCGGCATCCGCTTCGAGCCGATCTGCGAGACGCCGGCGTTCCTGGCGCGTGCCGACGACCCGGCCGTCCTGCTTGCCGCGCGACTGGCCGAAGCCGACGCGACGACGCTGGTCGCCTTCGGCACCGAGGCCGGCCTTTTCCAGGCCGCGGGCATCCCGACCGTCGTGTGCGGACCCGGCCACATCGCCCAGGCGCATCAGGCCGACGAGTTCGTCTCGCTCGACCAGCTCGCCGCGAGCGAGCGCTTCCTGCTCGGGTTGACGGCGATCGATGCGGCCACGCTCGGCGCGGCCCCCTCGTCGCGTCGATGAACCTCACCCGGGACGGCTCGCGCGGCTTCATGCCGTATCCGGACGTCGACGTGGCGAACGCCGCGTCCGGCCCGCTCGCCGGCCTCTCCTTCGGCGTCAAGGACCTGTTCGACGTCGCCGGCTACCCGACCAGCGCCGGCCAGCCGTTCGTGCTCGCGATGTCCGGGATCAAGACGACTTCGGCGCCGAGCGTGCAGCGGCTGCTCGATGCCGGCGCGCGCTTCGCCGGCAAGACCGTGACCGACGAGCTGGCGTTCTCGATGAACGGCCAGAACGCCCACTTCGGCTCGCCCGTCAACGGCGCGGCGCCCGAGCGCATCACCGGCGGATCCTCGTGCGGGTCGGCCTCGGCGGTGTCGCACGGCCTGGTCGACTTCGCCCTCGGCAGCGACACGGGCGGGTCGGTGCGGGCGCCGGCGAACCATTGCGGCCTGGTCGGGCTGCGACCGACGCACGGCCGCATCAGCCTCGAGCGTGTCCACGATCTCGCGCCGAGCTTCGACACCTGCGGCTGGTTCACGCGCGACGTGCCGACCTTCGCGCGCGTTGCCGACGTGCTGCTCGGCGCCGATGCCACGCCGCTGCCCGACGAGCGCGTCCGGCTGCTGATGCCGACCGAGGTCTGGGCGCTGCTTGGGCCCGAGGTGATCGAGGCGCAGCGCGGGCCGCGCGCCAGGATCGAGGCCGTGCTCGGCGCCGCGAGCCCGGTCCAGGTCGTGCTCGACAGCTTCGATGCGATGTACTGGGGCTTTCGCCATCCGATGGGCCACGAGGCCTGGCGCACCGACGGCGCGCTCATCGAGCGCTTCCATCCGCCCCTCGGTCCCGGCGTCGAGCAGCGCTTCGAGTGGGCGAGCGGCGTGAGCGACGCGCAAGCCGCCGAGGGCGCGGCGTTCCGCCTGCGATTTGGCGTGCACCTCGCCGCGCTGCTCGGCCGCGACGGCGTGCTCCTCCTCCCCACGATGCCCGACATCGCGCCGCTCGCGAGCGCCGACCCCTCGGCGCTCGAGGACTACCGCAACCTGGCGACGAAGATGCTCTGCATCGCCGGCCTCGCCGGCTTCCCGCAGCTCTCGCTGCCGCTCGGCACGCGCCTGGGCGCACCGCTCGGGATCTCGCTGCTCGGCCCCGCCGGCAGCGACCGCAGCCTCGTGCGGCTCGCCGAGCGGATCGTCGCGGCGTAGATCGCGGGTCGCTACTGCACGGCGACCATCACGCGCAGGAAGGTCGCGGTCACCTTCGTCCGGTCGTCGCTGCCGCTCTTGTTCTGGCTCCTGAACAGGGCGACGAGGTCGTCGCGCAGCGCGTCGGCCTTGCCGTTCTTCGCCGCGGCCTCGAACGCGTTCATCGTCGGCCCGTACCAGAGGCGGAATTCGTCGACGTACTGCGCCGGCGTCCCGTCGAAGTCGAAGGTGAACGAGTCGCGCGCGAACGACACCGCGTCCTTCGGCACGCCAGCGGCGCCGAAGCGCTCGAGCACGTTGCTTTCCACGCCCCAGGTCATCGGACTGACGAAGCCTTCGGGCGGTGGCGGCATGTAGCCCGCGCAGATCTTCAGCACCTGCGCGACCAGCGTCGGATCGCCCGGGATCCAGTTGCCCATCACGACCCGGCCGCCCGGCTTGGTCACGCGCACCATCTCCTTGGCGACCTCGAAGGGCTGCGGCGCGAACATCGCGCCGAAGACGCTGACGACGAGGTCGAAGCTCCGGTCGGCGATCGGCTGCAGGTTGCAGGCGTCGCCATGCTGGAAGCGCAGGTTGGCGAGCCCGGC
>JBDTJD010000343.1:0-4248 GCA_039935975.1 Caldimonas sp. | reverse complement strand
GACGAGCTCGGCATGAAGCTCTTCTACTGGCACGTGATGGACACCGGCAAGGACTCGGTCGACCTCCTGCGCCGACTGCTCGACCGCTTCGGCACCGGCATGAACTACGTGCTCGTCCGCAACCAGGTGCGCGGCTCCGATTTCAGCGGGCTCGAGCAGTCGGGCGAGCAGCAGCGCGCGATCGGCATGGGCGCGCACGTGGTCTCGGTGAAGAAGCTCAACGAGCACGCGATCCAGAAGATCGACAGCGCCAGCAGCACCTTCTGGAAGGCCAAGGCCTCCGACAAGGACCCGAGCGGCCTGGGCCTGATGGACCGGCAGCGCGTCAAGATGTGGCTGCGCGACGTCTACCGAGAGATCGACGAAGTCGGGGTGTGAGGCCGTGATCGTCGTGCCGAGCGGGCGCCGACGCCTTCTCCTTCGTTCTGCCGCCGCCGCCGTCGCCGCCCCCTGGCTCGCAAGCGGGCCGCGCGCCGCCGACGTCGAGCGCTTCACCCTCGGCATCGCTTCCGGCCAACCGCGCCCCGACGGCATGGTGCTCTGGACCCGCCTCATGGGCGACGACCTGCCCGATGCCGTCGACGTGCGCTGGGAGATCGCCGACGACGAGCGCTTCGAACGCGTTGTCGCGCGCGGACAGGAACGCGCCGAGAAGGCCTGGGCGCACAGCGTTCACGCCGAGCCCGGCGGGCTCGAGCCGGGCCGCTGGTACTGGTATCGGTTCACGTCGCTCGGCCAGCAAAGCCCCGTCGGCCGGACGCGGACGGCCCCGGCGGTCGATGCGGCGGCGACGCTGCGCTTCGCGATCGCGAGCTGCCAGCGCTACGACGTCGGCCACTACGCGGCCTGGCGCCACGTCGCCGACGAGCGGCTCGACGTCGTCTTCTTCGTCGGCGACTACATCTACGAGTACGCGACCGGCAAGAACGCCGTACGCGCCCTCGAAGGCGGCCCGGGCCCGGTGCTCACGCTCGAGCAGTACCGCGCCCGCTACGCCACCCACAAGAGCGACCCGCACCTGCAGGCCGCGCACGCCTCCGCGCCCTGGCTCGTCGTCTGGGACGATCACGAGGTCTCGAACGACTACGCCGACATGCAGGGTGCCGACCCGAGCATCGACACCCGCGCCCGCCGCACCGCCGCGTACAGGGCGTACTGGGAGCACATGCCCTTCGCCAAGTCGATGCGGCCGGTCGATGCCGACATGCGCATCTTCCGCCGGCTCGACTGGGGCACGCTGGCCCGCATCCACCTGCTCGACGACCGCCAGTACCGCGACCCGCAGGGCTGCCCCAAGCCTGGCCGTGGCGGCTCGAACACCGTCGCCCTCGCGCAGTGCGCGGCGCTGACCGACCCGGCGCGAACGCTGCTCGGCGCGGAGCAGGAGCGCTGGCTCGCCGATGGCTGGGACCTGTCGCGGCCTTGGAACCTGCTCGCCCAGCAGACGCTGATGGCGCGCTGGGCGTGGGCCGTTTCGCCCGTCGGCGGCCGCGTCTACTGGACCGACGGCTGGGATGGCTATGCGCCGGCGCGCAATCGCCTGCTCGGAACGGTCGCGGTGAAGAAGGTGCCCGGCGTCGTCGTTCTGGGCGGCGACGTCCACAGCCACTACGTCGCCGACCTCAAGCCCGACTACGACGACGAGAAGTCGGCGATCGTCGCGAGCGAGTTCTGCGGCACATCGATCACCAGCCACTCGGTGCCGCAGGCGCGCATCGACGCGGCGCGCGAGCTCAACCCGCACGTGCACTACGCGCGCGGCGACCAGCGCGGCTACATGAGCTTCGAGCTCGACGCCCGCAAGCTCTCCGCGCGTCTCCTGTCCGTCGACCGCATCGCCGACCCGGCGAGCGGCGTCACGACAGCGGCGCGCTTCGTCGTCGAGGCCGGTCGGCCGGGGCCGGTCGCGGCCTGACCCGGCGTCAGCTCAGAACAGGCCGGCCTTGTCGGCCGCGCCGAGCATCGCCTTCGACAGGTCGCCCATCTGCCCGGCGACGTCGCTCGAAGGCGACGCCGTCGCCTTCGCGGTCCAGAGCAGGCGCCCGCTGGAAACGTCGGTGACCCGGCCGTTGGCGGCATAGCCCGAAGTCACCCTGCCGCCGCCGATCGGCGCCGAGACGCCGACGCCGCCGGCGCTGTGGCTGCCGAAGCCGAAGCCGCCGATACCGATCGAAAAGCCCGGGCTGACGTCGTTCACGGCGACCGCCACGGTCATCACCATGACCGCCTTCGCACCGGCCTGGCGTGCGGCGGGCAGGAGCTGGCCGTCGAGGGCACGGTCGGTCGCGATCGCGAAGCCCGGCGCCACGAACACCGGCGTCGCGCCGCGGGCGACGACCTCGCTCGCCAGCTGGTCCTGGCAGATCTGGCGCACGACGAGCTCGGCCGCGTCGCAGGCGACGAGCACGCGCGCGCCATGCAGGTAGCCGGCGCCGAGCTGGGGATCGCTCCAGGCGGCGTCGAGCTGCGGCCCGGAAGCGCAACCGGCGAGCGCCAGCGTGGCGGCGCCGACGAGGATCAGGGGGTGTCGTGCTGCATTCATGTCGTTCTCCGAGCAGGCGGCATGCCGCGTCAATCCACCGGCGTCAGCTTGGCGACGCTGAGCGCCAGCCACTTCATGCCATGCCGGCCGAAATTCACTTGCGCGCGCGCGTCCTCGCCATGGCCTTCGATGGTGACGACGACGCCTTCGCCGAACTTGGTGTGGAACACGCCCTGCCCCGACCGGAGGCCGTGCGACGGCGCCTTGGGCACCATCGGCGCCGGCGCGCCGTAGCGCGGCTCGGTGCGGCCTGTGCCGACGATCGAGTGCAGTCCCGAGCCGCGCGACCACGCGGCGCTGTACTCGCGTGCGAAGCCCGAACCGAACGACTGATTGCGCGGCGTAATCCAGCGCAGCGCCGACTCGGGCAGCTCGTCGAGGAAGCGGCTCTTGACGTTGTAGCGCGTCTGGCCGTGGAGCATGCGCGTCTGCGAGAAGCTGAGGTAGAGGCGCTTCCTGGCGCGCGTGATCGCGACATACATCAGCCGGCGCTCTTCCTCGAGGCCGTCGAGGTCGCTCGCCGAGTTGTCGTGCGGGAAGAGGCCTTCCTCGAGGCCGGAGATGAAGACGCAGTCGAACTCGAGGCCCTTGGCCGAGTGGATCGTCATCAGCTGGACGGCATCCTGCCCCGCCTGCGCCTGGTTGTCGCCCGCCTCGAGCGAGGCGTGGGTGAGGAAGGCCGCCAGCGGCGACATGATCTCGCCGGTCTCGGCATCGGGCACGAGGCGCGGCGGCGCGATGATCTCGCCCGTTGTCACGACCTCGGCGCCCGGCGTGCTGAACTCGGCCTTGCCGAGCTCGCCGCGATACAGGCCCGGGCCGCCCGCGCCGGCCTCGTCCATCGGCAGCGCGACGGCATCCCTGCCGAAGCCTTCCTGGGTCACGAAGGCCTCGGCCGCATTGACCAGCTCCTCGAGGTTCTCGAGCCGCTCCTTGCCTTCGCGGTCGGCCTTGTAGAAGTCCACCAGTCCCGACGCCTCGAGCATGTGGACGATGATCTCGCGCAGCGTCTGGCCGCGCGTCTGCTCGCGGATGGCGTCGATCTTCTGGGTGAACGCGACCAGGTTGTTGCCGCCCTTGCCGGCGAGCGAGCCGACGCTCTGCCAGAGGCTGCGCCCGCTCGCGCGCGCCGCGTCCTGGAGCTGTTCGATCGTGCGCGCGCCGATGCCTCGCGCCGGGAAGTTGACGACGCGCAGGAAGCTCGTGTCGTCGTTCGGGTTCTCGATCAGGCGCAGGTAGGACAGCGCATGCTTGACCTCGGCGCGCTCGAAGAAGCGAAGCCCGCCGTAGACCTTGTACGGGATGTGAGCGTTGAAGAGCGCGCTCTCCATCACCCGGCTCTGCGCGTTGCTGCGGTAGAGCAGCGCGATCTCGTGGCGCGCCACGCCGTCGCGGTTGAGCGATTGCGCTTCCTCGATGAACCACTGCGCCTCGGCGAAGTCGGACGGCGCTTCGTGCACGCGGACGGGCTCGCCCGCCCCGGCTTCCGTTCGCAAGTTCTTGCCAAGGCGACGCGAGTTCCTCGAGATCAGCTCGTTGGCGGCGTCGAGGATGTTTCCGTACGAGCGATAGTTGCGCTCGAGCTTGATCACCGTCTTCACGCGGTACTCGCGCTCGAACGCCGCCATGTTGCCGACCTGCGCGCCTCTGAAGGCATAGATGCTCTGGTCGTCGTCGCCGACCGCGAAGAGCGCACAGCCCTGCTC
>JBDTJD010000342.1:0-3071 GCA_039935975.1 Caldimonas sp. | reverse complement strand
GCTCGATAGCCGGCACGATGACGTCGATGTTGAAGGCGACGAGCAGGCCGAGCAGCACGCCGACGACAGTGCCGATCACGCCCGAGGCAGCGCCCTGGACCATGAAGATCGTCATGATCGAGCGCGGTGTCGCGCCGAGCGTGCGCAGGATCGCGATGTCGGCGCGCTTGTCGGTGACGGTCATGACGAGCGTGGAGACGAGGTTGAACGCGGCGACCGCGACGATCAGCGTGAGGATGATGAACATCAGGCGCTTTTCGACCTGCACGGCGGAGAACCAGTTTCGGTTCGTGCTCGTCCAGTCGCGCACGATCACGCCCGGCCCCAGGCTTTGCGCGAGCTCGGCGCCGACGAGAGGAGCCTGGTCGAGGTCCTTCAGGCGCAGCTGGATGCCGGTCGGCCCTTCGACCCGGAAGAGCTTGGCCGCGTCCTCGAGAGCGACGAGCGCGAGGCCGCTGTCGTACTCGTAGTGGCCGGCGTTGAAGGTGCCGACGACCGTGAGCGTGCGCAGCCGCGGCACGATGCCGGCCGGCGTCACCTGGCCACCGGGCAGGACGATCGTCACCTTGTCGCCTTCGCGCACGCCGAGCGAGCGGGCGAGCTCGGCGCCGAGGACGACGCCCCAGGTGCCCGGCACGAGGCGCGCGAGCGTCGTGTCCTTCAGCTTCGCGGCGAGGTCGGTGACCGTCGCTTCTTCCTGCGGCACGATGCCGCGCACGACGATGCCGTGCATGTCGTCGCCGCGCGCGATCAACGCCTGCGAAGCGACGAAGGGCGCGGCGCCGATCACCTCGGGGTTCCTGCGCGCTTCCTTGGCGGTCTTCTTCCAGTCGGCAAGCGCGCCGCCGGCGGAGTCGGTGACCTCGACGTGGGCGATCACCGAGAGCATGCGGTCGCGGACTTCCTTCTGGAAGCCGTTCATCACCGACAGGACGATGATGAGCGCCGCGACGCCGAGGGCAATGCCGAGCATCGACACGCCCGAGATGAAGGAGATGAAGCCGTTCCTTCGCCCGACCCGCCCGGCCCGCGTGTAGCGCCAGCCGATCTGCAGTTCGTAGGGCCAGTTCATGCGGGGGCGATGCTACCCGACGGGTCGGCCCGACAAGGGCGCGAGGCGACTCGGATAATCGGTCTCATGCACCTGCTCGTTCCGTTCGCTTCCGACTCGTCGGAGGCCTGCCAGCATGTGCTGCGCGACCTGTCGCTGCCGCGGCTGGAGAGCCTTCTGGCGCTGCTCGCGCCGGCCGGCCGCGACGAGGGCGACGCCCTCTCGTTCTCGCCGCCGCACGAGCGAGCGCTGGCCGCCGCGTGGGGCTGGGTCGGCGGCGACGGTCTCCTCCCCTTCGCCGCCCACGCGGCCGGCGCCGACGGCATTGCCGTCGACGACCGGGCGTGGGCACTGCTCACCCCGGCGCACTGGCAGCTCGGTCGCGATCACGTCACGCTCCTCGATCCGGCCGGACTCGACCTCGACGACGGCGAATCGCGCATCCTCTTCGATGCCGTGGCGGCGCTGTTCGAGAGCGAAGGCTTCGTCGTCGCCTGGGGCGCTGCCGGCCGCTGGTACGCCGCGCGCGACGACCTGCAGGGCTTCGCCACCGCGTCGATCGATCGCGTCGTCGGCCGCGGCGTCGATCGCTGGCTGCGCGAGTCGGCGCACGGCGACGACGCCGCCGGCCGACGCGCGACCGGTCGCCTCGTCCGTCGCCTGCAGAGCGAGGCCCAGCTGGTCTTCTACACGCAGTCGGTGAACGATTCGCGCGAGGAGCGAGGTCTCTTGCCGGTGAATTCGTTCTGGCTGAGCGGCTGCGGTCGCCCGCAGGCCGCGCCCGCGTCGGCGACACCCGAGATCGCCACCGGTTTGCGCGCGCCCTGGCTTGCTGGCGACTGGGCGGCGTGGGCCGAGGCGTGGCAGGCACTCGATGGCGACGCGATCGCGCGCCTGCTCGATCGCGTCCGCGCCGGCGAGCGCACCACGACGCTCACGCTGTGCGGCGAGCGCATCGCCGCCCGCTTCGAGTCCAAGCCACGCAGCCTGTGGCAGAAGCTGCGCGGCGCCGGCCGCAGGCCCCCGGCGCACGCGGTGCTGGCCGCGCTCTGATCGACCGCCGATGACACCGATCCGACTGGTCACCCGCGACGTGCCGCCGCGCACCGCCTGGGCGCTCGAGCAGGGCGGTCTGCATCCGCTGCTGGCGCGACTCTTCGCCGCGCGCGGCGTCAAGAGCAGCGACGAGCTCGACGACTCGCTCGCCCGCCTGCTGCCGCCGAGCGGCCTGCTCGGCACGGGCGACGCCGCCGTGCTGCTCGCCGACGCGATCGGCGCGGGCAGCCGGATCTGCGTCGTCGCCGACTACGACTGCGACGGCGCGACGGCGTGCGCGGTCGCCCTGCGCGGGCTCAGGATGCTCGGCGCCGACCCGGCGACGCTCGGCTATGTCGTGCCCGACCGACGCATTCACGGCTACGGTCTCACGCCGACGATCGTCGATCTCGCGCTGGCCCAGCACGCCGAAGTGCTGGTCACCGTCGACAACGGCATCGCCAGCCTCGAGGGCGTCGCCCACGCGCAGGCGAACGGCCTGGCCGTGGTCATCACCGACCACCACCTGCCGGTGCAGGGCGAGCGCGGTGCCGTATTGCCCGAGGCCGACGTGATCGTCAATCCGAACCAGCCGGACTGCACCTTCGCGAGCAAGAACCTCGCGGGCGTCGGCGTCGTCTTCTACGTGCTGCTCGCGCTGCGCGCCGAGCTGCGCGACCGCGGCGACTTCGGCGTGGCCGACCAGCCGCGGCTCGACGCGCTGCTCGACCTGGTCGCGCTCGGCACGGTCGCCGACGTCGTCCGCCTCGACCGCAACAACCGCTGCCTCGTCGCGCAGGGGCTGAAGCGCATCCGGGCCGGGCGCATGCAGGCGGGCGTCGCGGCGCTGTTCGCGGTGGCAGGACGCGATCCGCGCCAGGCGAGCGCGGGCGACTTCGGCTTCGCGATCGGGCCGCGCCTGAACGCCGCCGGCCGGCTCGCCGACATGACGCTCGGCATCGAATGCCTGCTCGCCGACGACCCG
>JBDTJD010000341.1:0-7618 GCA_039935975.1 Caldimonas sp. | reverse complement strand
CGGACGGGTCGGCCGACAGCACGGGAAAGTCGATCGCGCCGCCCACCCCCCCCTCTGGCGGGACGTCGACCAGATTCGCGCCCGGAGACGCCTCGATGGCCGTTGCCACGCCGCGCGCCTGCTCGTCGGCCAGGCGTTTCGCCAGGGCCGCGCGCGCCTCGTTCGCGGGATGACGAGACCAGTCGATCTCGCTTTCCGAGATCAGGCCGATGGCCTCGCCCTCGGCGGCGGAGAACCGCTGCTCGACGACCGGCGCCTGGCCTGTCGCCGCCTCGGCCTCGGGCTCGGCGACCGCCTCCTCGGCGCTCGGCACCGCGGTGCGGAACGCGGCCTCGAGGTGGCGCACCATCATGTTGTGGTCGAGGTCGCTTCGTGCCACGCCCTTGAGGGAGCCGGAATGCTGCGAGATCAGCTGTCCGAAGAATTCGTCCTGCGCGGCCTGCGGCCACTCGACGAACTTCATCCCTTGCGTCAGTGACGACATCAGCCCCGGCAGCGAGACGACGAAGTGCTTGCGATCCTCGAGCGAGCGCTTGGGCTGAATGCTGACGACCAGCGCGACGCCGGTTCGGCGCAGGCGCTGCGCATGCTCGCTGTCGTCACCGTCGCGGCGTGATGCCAGGACGATGGCCTGGCCCCACACGCCGGCGAGAAAATCACGCAGGAATGCGGGCAGCGCCAGCGGCTCGAGCGCGGCGAAGAGCCGCTGGCTGAAGCGCTGCTGGACGCGCCATTCGAGCTCCTTGCCACGCAGGGTCGCGGCGGCGGCGCTTTCGCGGATCTCGGCGTGGGTCTGCTCGGCGACGAAGCGCTCCAGCTCCAGCAACTTCGCGTCGTAGACCTGGAGCTGGTCGAAGTCTCCGTCGACGATCTCCTTGACCAGGCTGCCGACCCGATCGAGCAGCTCGCGCGCCGGGCCCGTCTCGAACGAATCGAAGGCGCAGGCGAGCGAGGCGACACGGTTGATGAAGCGGCGCACCGGGTGGCGTCGCGACGAGAAGAAGCTGCCGTCGACGAGCGCCGCACGGAGCACCGGCAATTGCAGTCGTGCGATCTGCCGCGCCATCTGGGGCGGTACCCGCGCGTCCGACAGGATCTGGTCGAACAGGCTGCTCACCACCTCGATCACGAGGTGGTCGAGCTTGCCGCGCGACGCCTTCATCAGCTCGTCACGATGGGCGCGGATCAGGTTGGCCGCCATCAACCCCGACAGGCCGCTCGACGGTGCCTGCACCTGGTACGCGCCGAGCGGCACGGCCGATCGGGTGGACGACGCGAAATCGGGCTCGGCGTCGCGGGTGTATGCGCCGTAGCCGCTGTCGCGCATCAGCGAGTCCAGCTCGCCACGCTGGCTCGCGCCGCCGTTGAGGCGGCGCAGCAGGTTCATCAGCTCGACGTCCGCCTCGGTGCTGCCCGCGGTGCGCGCACCACCCTGCGCACCGGAGAACGAGCCGGGCAGGCCGCCGCGGATCAGGCGGTCGAGGAGTCCGGCAGAGCTCTCGGGAACGCCGCTCTCGGAGATCGGATCGACGTGCCGGCCGAGGATCGAGCGCTCCCAGTCGCGCGGGCCGGGATTCTCCGCACCGATCCGCCCCTGCCACGACACCTCCCACGCCTTGCGGGCCTCGTCGAACCCGGGCGGCGGCCCGGCGCTTGCCGGGCGCGCGGCGGCATGGCGATTGAACCCCTCGGTCGGACGCATCGCGACTTCGGTCGGCCGGACGCCGCGATGCTTCAGGTCAGCGGTGATCGCCTGGTAGCACGCGGGCATCGCGTTGGCCATCGCCTGGCCGAGCTCGCGCGCGAAGATCTTCTGGGTGTCCGGCTCTTCCGTGATCTTCTCGATCGCCTTGTGGAGCGCGAGCCCCAGGATCTGGCCGCGCAGCGGATTGCGGTCGGGGTCGGCCCAGCCGGTCTGCAGGAGCGCGTTCATGTAGCCGTCGAGCTCGCGCAGCTCGGCTTCGCAGCGATGCGAGATGAGCTGGCCGATGCGGCCGAACGAGATGCGCTCCTCGATCTGCTCTTCACCGACAAGGCTGATCGATTGCCAGTCGGTCTTGGCCTTCTCGCCCACCGGCGCGTTCGGACTGGCACCGACGTCGGCAGCGACGCCGTCTTGCAGCGCGGCTGCGAAAGAGGCCAGGAAGAGGTCGCGGCTCTCGAGGATGTGGATCTGGGCGAAAGCGATCAAGCCTCGCTCGCGATAGGTCGCCGCCGACTTCATCTGCCACAACAGCGTGTTGGCCACCTCCACGACGATCGACGCCGCAGCCGCGCGGATCTTTTCCTGCGAGGCGGCAAGGGCAGCAGCGGTCGACGAATCGCTCAGGCTCATGGTGGTCAGCGTCGGGCGGGCCCGGCCACGGCTCGGCAAGGGACCGGGCGCACGCTGAAAGTATCGTCGCTAATCCCCCCCTGACGGCACCGCCGGACCGGGCGAAATGTCACGCCTGTCAGCCGGGCAGCCGGGCGTCAGGCAGAGGGTGCCGCGACGGCACTGCGGTGCTCGGCTCTGACCGTCGTGGCCCGGCCCGCGACCCGGGCGATGTCGGCCACGAAGCGGGGCCAGAGCGCGGCCGGCAGGTCGTGACCCATGCCTTCGATCACGTCGATCTCGGCGCCACGGATCTTCGCCTGCAGGTCGCGACCCGCCGCCACCGGCACGAGCGCGTCGGCGGCGCCGTGGATGACCTGCGTCGGCACGCGCAAACGCGCCAGCAGCCCCGAGCAATCGCCGTCGGCAGCGATCGCCACCATCTGGCGCGCGGTGCCTGCGGGGCGATACGCGCGCCCGATCGAGGTCGTGAAGCGTTGCCGAAGCTCGTCGGGCACGGGCGGGAATCCGGGGCTGCCGATCAGCCGGTAGAGACGGACGTAGTGCTCGACGATGCTCTCGAGCGAGGCGGGATCGTCCGGTCGGGAGATCATCGCCGTGCGCACCTTGAGGGCGGGCCCGGGCAAGCGACGCGCGCCGCTGCTGGTCATCATCAGCGTCAGGCTCCTGACGCGTTCGGGCGACCGGGCGGCCAGGTGCTGGGCGATCATCCCGCCCATCGATGCGCCGCAGACGTGGGCGCTCTCGATGCCGAGTGCATCGAGGATGCCGACGCTGTCGGCCGCCATGTCGGCCAGGGTGTACGCGCTGCTCACCCGCATGCCGAGAGTGAAGCGAAGCGCGTCGAGCGCGAGGTTGGGCACGCCGGCGGCGTCGAAGGCCTGGCTCAGACCGCTGTCACGGTTGTCGAAGCGGATGACGCGAAAGCCGCGCGCGACGAGCATTGCCACCAGCTCCGCTGGCCAGCCGAGCAGCTGCATGCCCAGTCCCATGATGAGAAGGAGGGGCTCACCCGCCGGCGAGCCGTGGTCCTCGATCTCGAGCCGAACGCCGTTCGCGCCGATCTCCATCCGGGTCAGCCGGCCGCCGGCGTCGATTCGGTCGCGCCGATGCGGAAGAAGCAGCGACGTACTCCCGAGACATCGAACGGCTTCCACTCGCCGATCGGCTGTGCCAGCCGGTCGGCCACCGCGTAGAGCGCGAGCGGGTTCATGCCGAGGCCGACGTGGCTGGCCGGCACCTCGATGTTCTCGGCGATCGGTGACGGTGCGTTCAGGCTGCAGTGCCAGGAGACGATGCCGTCGCTGCGCGAGAAGATCGAGGTCGTGGGCACGGGGGGCTCGCCGCGGATCCGGGCCATGCCGTCGCCGTCGCCGATCTTGCTGCGGCTGAGGAGCTCGTAGATCCGCCAGGCGTTGGTCGCCTTCGGGTGGCCGGTGAACGGCGTGCCGAGCGTGATGACCGAGCGGACCTGCCCGGGATGGAGCTTGGCCAGCTCGCGTGCGTAGATGCCACCCAGGCTCCAGCCGACCAGGCTCACCGGCTGGCCATGCTGTTCGGCCAGCGCGCGAAGGTCATCGGCGGCGCGCTCGAGAACGCCCGGGCGCGGCCCGACGTTGAGCCCTTGTCCCCAGGCCGAGGTCGCATAGCCGAGTTCGCGCAGGAAGCGACGAAGGGGGACGGTCGTCGTGTCGTTGGCGCCCATGCCCGGAAAGACGAGCACGGGATGGCCGTCGCCGCGCGGCAGGCGCCGCATCCAGGGCCAGGAGGCGACCAGCGAGGCCAGCTCCATCGGTGCGCGACCCTCGAGCAGAAGAAGAAGCGCGCCGGGTGCCCGCCCCGACTTGGAGCGCGGGTCACCTGTCGCTGGCTGGGCGCGCTTGAGGAGGGGATGGCTGGGCATGCGAAAGCCGAAGATGCGACGCGCGGATCGTAGCGGCGGCGCCTTCCGGTCGGCGTAGGACGGCGTCGTCGCGATCACGTCGCCTTCACGACATCGCGGCGCCGGCGCAACGCCAGGCTCTCGTTGGCGACCAGGGCGCCGACGACGAGCGCACCGCCGATCAGGACGTGCGGCCCGGGCACCTCGTCGGCCCAGAGCCAGGTCCAGGTGACTCCGAAGATGATCTCGAGCAGCGACAGCAGCGCCGCTTCGGGCGCCGCGAGCGAACGCGCTGCGGCGACAGCGATCAGGCACGGAATCGCCAGCTGGACGACACCGAGCAGGGCGAGCAGCGTGATGTCGTGGCCCGAGGCGCGCAGGGGCAGCGCCAGAGGGAAGGTGACGACGGTGGAGAGGACGGCGCCGATCAGCACCGCGACGAGAAGATCGACCTCGCCCCTGCCGTCGCGCTGGATCACCGTCCAGTTGATCGCCGCCGCGATCGGCACGCCGAGCGCCACGGCCGTGCCGGCGAGCTGGCGCGTGTCGGCCAGCGCGAATTCATGGGTGTACATCCAGCCGATGCCGATCCCGGCAACGACGATCGCCGCCCAGGTCCGCGCTGGCAGTCGCTGGCGAAGCACGGTGCGGGCGACCAGCGCGGTGAGGAGCGGCGCGATCGACATCGTGACGAGGACGTTGGCGACCGTCGTCATGGTGATCGCGACCATGAAGGCGGTGAACATCACCGCCCAGCACACGCCTGAGATCCAGAGCGCGGGGCTGCCGCTCGCCAGCGTCGCCCCGAGCCGCGCGAAGCCGCGGATCCGCCCGAGCAGGACGACCAGCGCCAGCGCGTTGAAGCCGCTGCGCCAAGCGGTCGCCTCGAAGCTCGTCGCGGCATCGAGCTGACGGGTGACGATGCCGGCGGTGCTCCAGAGAAGCGCGACCAGCACCATCGCGGCGACGGCGCGCGCGTGGGTCAATAGTCGCTGCCTGCCGAGCCGGGCGCGAGATTGTCGAACTTCGTGAGCGGCTTCAGGAAGGTGAGCTTGAAGGTGTCGGTCGGGCCGTTTCGCTGTTTGCCGATGATGATCTCGGCGATCCCCGGCTCCTTGCAGGCGTCCTTGGTGTAGTACTCGTCGCGGTAGATGAACATGATCACGTCGGCGTCCTGCTCGATCGCGCCGGACTCGCGCAGGTCGCTCATCAGCGGCCGCTTGTCGGTGCGCGACTCGACGCTGCGGTTGAGCTGGGAGAGCGCGATCACCGGGCAATGCAGTTCCTTGGCGAGCGATTTCAGGGCGCGCGAGATCTCGCCGATCACGGTGGCGCGGTTCTCCTCGCCGGAGGCGTCGCTGCCGCTCATCAGCTGCAGGTAGTCGACGACGATCAGGCCGAGCTGGCCGCACTGGCGCGCCTGTCGCCGGGCGCGTGCGCGCAGCTCCGTCGGCGTGAGCGAGCCGCTCTCGTCGATGAAGAGGCTCACCTTGGCGAGCTTCTCGACCGCCTCCGAGAGGCGCCCCCATTCGTCGTCGCGCAGGGCGCCGGTGCGCAGGTGGTTCTGGTCGATGCGGCCGAGCGAGCCGACCATGCGCAGCGCGAGCTGCGACGCGCCCATTTCCATCGAGAACACCACGACCGGCAATCCTTCGCGCACGGCGACGTGCTCGGCGATGTTGAGGGCGAGCGCGGTCTTGCCCATGGACGGACGCGCGGCAAGGACGATCAGGTCGCCCGCCTGCAGCCCCGCCGTGAGCCGGTCGAGGTCGTAGAAGCCGGTGCGCACGCCCGTGACCTCCTCGGCGCCGTTCTCGTGCAGCTCGTTGACGCGGTCGATGAGGGCGACGACCAGCTGGTCCATGCTCTGGAAGCCCTGGCGCGAGCGCGAGCCCTCCTCGCCGATCCGAAAGATCTTGCCTTCGGCGTCGTCGAGGATCTGCGAGACCGGCCGGCCCTGCGGATTGAACGCGCTGGTCGCGATCTCGTCGCTTGCGGCGACGAGCTTCCTGAGCACCGAGCGCTCGCGCACGATCTCGGCGTAACGGCGGATGTTGGCCGCGCTCGGCACGCTCTGCGCGAGGGCGTTGAGGTAGACGAGGCCGCCGCAGTCTTCGGCCTTGCCGAGTCGCTGCAGCTGCTCGAACACCGTGATCACGTCGGCCGGCTTTGTCGCGTTGATGAGCGCGGAGATGGCCTCGTAGATCAGCCGGTGCTCGTAGCGATAGAAGTCGCTGTCGGTGAGCAGGTCGCCGATCCGGTCCCACGCACTGTTGTCGAGAAGGAGTCCGCCGACGACGCTCTGCTCGGCCTCGACCGAGTGCGGCGGCACGCGCAGGCGCGAGACGTCGTCGTCCGGCCGGGTGTCGAACGCCGGGCCTGCTGAGGTGAAGATCGCTGCCATCGCGAAATCATAGAGCCGCGCTCACCGTCGCCGGTGCACAAGGCTGTGGATAGCCCGTGCATCGCCAGTGGAAATGCGTCGGCCAAAAAAAAGGGCTCCGAAGGAGCCCGCCCCTTCCTCTCGGAGGAAGGGGAGCGCAGCGGGGAAGGAGCCGCCCTGCCCCGTCGAAAGACGAGCTTTAGCTCGTTTCCCCGAGCACCACGACCTTGACGTCGACGACGACGTCCGTGTGCGGCGCGACCGTCACGGTGTGCTCGCCAACGGTCTTGAGCGGCCCGTCGGGCATGCGAACCTGCGCTTTCGTCACCTTGAAGTCGATGCGGTTGAGCGCATCGGCGACGTCGGCGTTCGTGACCGAGCCGAAAAGACGGCCGTCGACACCCGCCTTTTGCGTGATGTGGACCGTCCGGCCGCTCATCTTCTCGCCGAGCGCCTGTGCGCCGGCGAGCTTGTCGGCGGCATGCTTCTCGAGCTCGACGCGCTTGTCCTCGAACTCCTTGATCGCCGTCGACGTGGCGCGGCGCGCCGCGCGGGTCGGGATCAGGAAGTTGCGGGCATAGCCGTCCTTGACCTTGACGACGTCGCCGAGGTTGCCGAGGTTCGCGACCTTTTCCAGGAGGATGACTTGCATGGCGGCCTCAGACCTTGTGCTGGTCGCTGTACGGCATCATGGCGAGGAACCTCGCCCGCTTGATGCACGTCGTCAGCTGACGCTGGAAGAAAGCCCGCGTGCCCGTGAGGCGCGCCGGCGTGATCTTGCCGTTCTCGTTGATGAAATCGCGCAAGGTATCGATGTCCTTGTAGTCGATCTCCTTGACGCCGGTGACCGTGAAGCGGCAGAAGCGCTTGCGACGGAAGAGCAGCGACTGGGTGTTGCGCTTGGGCTTGCGGTCCTTGTTGAACCGACCTTTACCGCGGGGCGGGGGCATGTGATGACCTCTCTACTTCAATGCGATGGACTGGATGTGAAAGACGATTCCGCGACCGTTTCGTTGCG
>JBDTJD010000340.1:0-5480 GCA_039935975.1 Caldimonas sp. | reverse complement strand
AATTTCCTGACCGCGCAGCCGGTCGGCGTCGTCGACGGCGTCGACTTCATGCACAGCGGCATCGTCAGGAAGGTCGATGCGACCGCGATCCGGCGCGCGATCGACATCGGCGCCATGCTGCTCCTCTCGCCCTTCGGCTTCTCGCCGACCGGCGAGGCATTCAACCTGACGATGGAAGACGTGGCGACGAGCACGGCGATCGCACTCCAGGCCGACAAGCTTCTCTTCGTCACCGAAGTGTCCGGAATCCACGAGGATGCGGCAGACCCTCAGTCGCCGATCGACACCGAGCTCGCGCTCGCCGATGCCGAGAAGATCCTGGCCGCGCTGCCGCCGGCGCAAAAGCCCACCGACACGGGCTTCTACCTGCGCCACTGCGTGCGCGCGTGTCGTGGCGGCGTCGAGCGTTCGCACATATTGCCGTTCGCGATCGACGGGGCACTCCTGATGGAGGTGTTCACGCACGACGGCATCGGCACCATGGTCGTCGACGAGAAGCTCGAAAGCCTGCGCCAGGCGACCGCCGACGACATCGGCGGCGTGCTCCAGTTGATCGAGCCGTTCGAACGCGACGGAACGCTTGTCAAGCGCGACCGGATGGAAATCGAGCGCGATATCGGCGACTACACGGTCATCGAGCACGACGGCGTGATATTCGGCTGTGCCGCGCTTTATCCATATCCCGAAAGCCGGACCGGGGAAATGGCGGCGTTCACGGTCTCGCCGCAGGTCCAGAGCCAGGGCGACGGCGAGCGGATTCTGAAGCGCGTCGAGCAGCGAGCCCGGTCGCAGGGGCTCGAAAGCATATTCGTGCTCACCACCCGCACCATGCACTGGTTCATCAAGCGCGGCTTCGTTCACGTGGATCCGGACTGGCTGCCCGAGGCGCGCACGCGCAAGTACAACTGGGACCGACGCTCGCAGGTATTCGTCAAGAAACTTGCCTGAGATTCGGATTGAAAATCGAGCCGTGCGCGCGCGGCCGGCAGTGGGGAAAGAGAAATGGCCAGAAACGTCCAGTGCGTGTATCTGAAACGCGAGGCACCCGGCCTCGATTACGCGCCTTATCCGGGCGAGCTCGGCAAGAGAATCTACGCCTCGGTGAGCAAGGAGGCGTGGGCCGCCTGGCTCAAGCACCAGACCATGCTGGTCAACGAGAATCGGCTCAATCTCGCCGATCAACGTGCCCGCCAGTACCTCGCCCGCCAGATGGAAAACTTCTTTTTCGGCGCCGGCGCCGAACAGCCCGCGGGATATGTGCCGCCGTCGGCCTGAATCTCTTCTAGAATCCGCAGCGCCGGCTTGGGCCGAAACTCCATAAAGGATTCGACGTGGCGACGCTGAAGGAACTGATGGCCCAAAAAGAAGCCATCGAGCGACAGATCGAGCAAACCACGACGCAGGAGCGCGGTGCCGCGATCGAACAGGTCCGTACCCTGATGTCCGAGTATGGTTTGACGCTGGCCGACCTCGGTGGAAAATCCGGCGTCGTCAGGGTGGCGAAAAAACCGAAGACGAGCGGCACGAAAGTCGCGGCGAAGTATCGAAATACCTCGACCGGCGAATCATGGAGCGGTCGCGGCCTGCAGCCGCGCTGGCTGAAGGCCGCTCTGGCCAGCGGCCGCAAGCTCGCCGACTTCGCCGTCTGAGACTTCGCTGCGCGGGGAGCGCAGCCTTACCCGCACCGGGTCTTAGACTGGCGCGGTGATTCCCACCGCTTTCATCCAGGAACTGCTCGCGCGCGTCGACATCGTCGAGATCGTCGGACGCTCGGTAGAGCTGAAGCGGGCGGGCGCGACCTGGAAGGGCCTGTGCCCGTTCCACGGCGAGAAGTCGCCGAGCTTCACGGTCTCGCCGTCGCGCCAGACCTATCACTGCTTCGGTTGCGGCGTCCACGGCAACGCGGTCGGTTTCCTGATCGAGCAACACGGAATGGGATTCGTCGACGCCGTGCGCGATCTCGCCCAGCAGGCCGGCCTCACCGTCCCCGAAGAGGAGACGAGCCCGGGCGCGCGCGAGGAAGCGGTGCGCCAGAAGCAGCGCCAGCTCACGCTCACCGACGTGCTCGCCCGCGCCGCCGACGGCTATCGCCAGCAGCTGAAGGCGAGCGAGCGCGCGATCGCTTACCTGAAAGGCCGAGGACTGAGCGGCGAAATCGCGGCGCGCTTCGGGCTGGGCTATGCGAGCGACTCGTGGCGCGGCCTCGCCAGCGTCTTCGCGAGCTACGACGATCCGCTCCTCGAGGAAAGCGGCCTCGTCATCGCCCGCGCCGACGATGCGACGGCCGACGGCGACGAGGCCGCCACGACCCGACGCTACGACCGCTTCCGCGACCGGATCATGTTTCCGATCCGATCGGTCCAGGGCTCGGTCATCGGCTTCGGCGGCCGGATCCTCGATCGCGGCGAGCCCAAGTACCTGAATTCGCCGGAGACGCCGGTGTTCAGCAAGGGACACGAGCTCTACGGCCTGTTCGAGGCCCGCACGGCGATCCGGCAGCGCGGCTATGCGCTCGTCGTCGAGGGCTACATGGACGTCGTGGCTCTGGCCCAGGCCGGGTTCGGCAACGCCGTCGCGACCCTCGGCACGGCCTGCACGGCGGAGCATGTGCAGAAGCTCGCCCGCTTCGCCGAGAAGGTCGTCTTCAGCTTCGACGGCGACGCCGCCGGTCGTCGTGCCGCCGGCCGCGCCCTCGAAGCGAGCCTGCCGCACGCGAGTGACACGCGCGGCTTCAGCTTCCTCTTCCTGCCGCCCGAGCACGATCCCGACACCTTCGTCCGCGAGCGCGGCGCTGCGGCCTTCGAACAGGCCGTCGCCGAGGCGGTGCCGCTATCACGCCAACTGCTTGCCCTGGCGGGCGAAGGCGTCGACCTGGAAACGGCCGAAGGACGGGCGAAGTTTCTCGCCAACGCCCGGCCGCTCTGGGCCGGCCTTCCCGACGGCATGCTCCAGCGCCAGCTGCTCGGCGAAATCGCGTCGCGTGCCGCACTGCCGACCGACGAGCTGGCGGGCGCGTGGCGCGCTGTCGGGGCCAGCGCGGCGAGGCGGCCTGCGCCGTCGCTCCCGGTCGGTCGATCGCGTCGCGCCGCGCGGCAGGCCATGCGTCAGCCCGCCGACCGGATCGCCTGGATGCTTCTGCTCGAGAGCCGCTGGTGGGACGAGCTGGGCGGCGTCGATCACGCCCTCCTCTGCGCCCTGCCAGGATGGCACGGCGAGCTGTTCCGCTTCATCGACCGGCAGGCCACCGAGCACGGCCCCCAGACCTGGGCCGTGCTGCGCGAGCGCATCGCGAGCGAGCCCTGGGCGGATGCGGCGCTGACGCTCGTCGACAGCGAGGATCCGGCGATCGAGCCGCTCGCGGAAGACCTGCCGCGCTCGATGGATCAGCTGCGCGCCAGTCCCGGTCGTCACGACGCGATGCGGGTTCTGGGGCGGATCTGAAGCCGCCATTGCCGGGCGTCACGGTATAATCCGTTGTTTCGCGCAAAAGCGGCAGCGTGACGGCAGCACCTCCGGGCCCCGGCCACCCTTCGACAAAGGGTCAATATCCAAGGCCATCTCTTCCCGCAAGGACTGCAGCAACGAACGATGGAGCTTCCGGCTCGCATCGCAGTCACCCCGCAGCGGCTCGAGTGGCGTTCAATCCCGCGTGGGATCGGCCGCGCGAGCCGAGCAGCGCCGTGGTAGTGATGCCGGCCTTGAATTTCGCGTGAACGCGCGCAGTTCGAAGGACGGGGTCGCTGCAACGAAGCCCATCACCCTCCGAGGAACCGCATGACCGCCACCGCCAAAAAGCCCGCCCCCGCCAAAGCCGCAAGTCCCTCCGTCAAGGCGGCGAAGTCGGCCAAGCCGGTCGCGGCGGAAGCGAAGAAGCGGATCGCACCAACGGCCAAGGTCGTCGAGCCGGTCGCCAAGGGCAAGGGGCCTGCGGCCAAGAAGGGCAAGGCCAACGACAAGGCCGCCAAGCCCGAGGCTTCCGACGTCGACCTGTCCGACCTCGAGTCGGACCTGGAAGGCGAGCCCGTTCCCGTCGAGGACGTCGCCAAGGCCAAGCCGCTGCGCATGAAGGTCAGCCGCGCCAAGGAGCGCGCGCTGATGCGTGAGTTCGGGCTCGACGAGACCCAGCTCACCGAGGAAGAGGTCGCCAAGCGCCGCCAGGAGCTGAAGACGCTCATCAAGATGGGCAAGACGCGGGGCTTTCTCACCCACCAGGAAATCAACGACCACCTGCCCGAAAAGCTCGTCGACCACGAGATCCTCGAGGCGATCGTCTCGATGCTCAACGACATGGGCATCGCCGTCTACGAGCAGGCGCCCGACGCGGCGACCCTCCTGATCGCCGGCGGCGGCGCGACCACCGCGACGGAAGAAGAGGCCGAGGAAGCCGCGGAGGCCGCGCTTTCCACCGTCGACTCCGAGTTCGGTCGCACGACCGACCCGGTGCGCATGTACATGCGCGAGATGGGCACGGTCGAGCTGCTGACGCGTGAAGGCGAGATCGAGATCGCCAAGCGGATCGAGGGCGGCTTGCAGGCGATGATGCTGGCCATCAGCGCCTCGCCGACGACGATTGCCGAGATCCTCGTCTATGCCGACCGCATCGGCTCGGGCGAGATGAAGATTTCCGAAGCCGTCGACGGCTTCGTCTCCGAAGACGAGGCCGACGACTACGTCGCCGAGGAAGACGTCGACTTCTTCGACGAGGAAGACGACGACGACGGCAACGGTGGCTCGAAGGCGCTGACCAAGAAGCTCGAGGAGCTGAAGGTGGCCGCACTCGTGAAGTTCGATTCGCTCAGAACCAACTTCGACAAGATGAGGAAGGCGTTCGAGAAGGAGGGCTACCAGTCGCCCTCCTACAACCGCGCCCAGCAGGCGATCTCGAGCGAGCTGATGACGATCCGATTCACCGTCAAGACGATCGAAAAGCTCTGCGCGATCCTGCGCTCGCAGGTTGACGACGTGCGCCGCTACGAGCGCGAACTGAGGAAGATCCTAGTCGACAAGTGCGGCATGCCGCAGGAATACTTCATCAAGAACTTCCCGCCCAACATCCTCAACCTGAAGTGGGCGGAGAAGGAAGTGGCGGCGAACAAGTCGTACAGCGTCATCCTTGCGCGCAACCTTCCGCCGGTGCAGGAGCTGCAGAAGAAGCTCACCGAGCAGCAGGCCCGCGCGGTCGTGCCGCTCGAGGACCTGAAGCGCATCAACAAGCGCATGAACGAAGGCGAGCGGTCGTCGCGCGACGCGAAGAAGGAGATGATCGAGGCCAACCTGCGCCTCGTGATCTCGATCGCCAAGAAGTACACCAATCGCGGCCTGCAGTTCCTCGACCTGATTCAGGAAGGCAACATCGGCCTGATGAAGGCGGTCGACAAGTTCGAATACCGCCGCGGCTACAAGTTCTCGACCTACGCGACGTGGTGGATCCGCCAGGCGATCACCCGGTCGATCGCCGACCAGGCGCGCACGATCCGCAT
>JBDTJD010000339.1:0-5487 GCA_039935975.1 Caldimonas sp. | reverse complement strand
GCCGATCTCGTTTCGCCAGATGTCGTAGGCCTCGTCGTCCTCGGCGTAGACCGTCGCCCAGAGCTTGTCCTCGGGCAGCTTGTAGACCTCGGTCAGCAGTTCCCAGGCGAACTTCAGCGCGTCCTTCTTGAAGTAGTCGCCGAACGAGAAGTTGCCCAGCATCTCGAAGAAGGTGTGGTGGCGCGCCGTGTAGCCGACGTTCTCGAGGTCGTTGTGCTTGCCGCCGGCGCGGATGCACTTCTGCGAGGTGGCCGCGCGCACATACGGCCGCTTGTCGAAGCCGAGGAAGACGTCCTTGAACTGGTTCATGCCGGCGTTCGTGAAGAGCAGCGTCGGGTCGTCGCCGGGCACGACCGGGCTCGACGGCACGACGGTGTGACCCTTCGACTCGAAGTACTTCAGGAACGTGGAACGGATCTCGGAGGCTTTCACGGGGACACTTTCAGCACGCGATGGGCCGTCGCCGAGGGCGGCGACGGGCCGCGGCGATATCGCCGCGGGCTGGCGATTGTCCGATACGTCAGGCGTCGTCGTTGGCCGCCGTGCGGGCGGCCCCGGCGGCGTCGCGCAAGGCGGCCGGGCCGGTGCCGACGACCGCCGGCGCCGCCTCCGACAGCGCCAGGGCGCGACGCAGCAGCGGCTCGGCGTCGCGGCCGTCCTGCGGGTACTGGGCGATGCCGAAAGCGACCGAGAGCGAACGCTCGCCGCCGGCGAGCTGGAACGGGGCGACGAGGGCGGCGACGAGCTTGGCGGCGACCCGGTCGGCGTCGGCCGGCGCCAGGATCGAGCCGAGCAGGACGGCGAAGGCCTGGTCATCGATCGCCGCCACGACGTCGCTCGCGCGCACGCCGGCGCGCAGCCGCACGCCCACCTTGCGGCGCAGGAGCGTCGCGTCGGTCGCCACCGACCCCGGATCGCCGCCGCCGACGACCAGGACGCGCAAGGCCAGGACGGCCATCGGCGACGGCTCGCGCTCGCGCAGCGCGAGCAGCTGGCTCAGGTGCTCGACGAGCTGCCGGCGATGCGGCAGGCCGGTGTCTGGGTCGGTGGAATGCGCGGGGCCGCGCCATGCCATGCCGGCGCGACGGGCGATCGCCTGGCGCACGCGCCGGCGGATCGCGCCGCTCGCGACCTCGTCGCGACCGGCGATCTCGTCGGCGCCCCGGCGCAGCCAGTCGATTGCCGCCGCGGCATCGGGCTCGGCGACGATCACCAGCAGCGGCGCCAGGGCCGCAGCGGCAGCGATCTCGTCCTGCGTCGCGAGGTGCGCATCGCCGTCGACGAGCAAGGCATCGAACGGCGCCGCGCCGTCGAGCCGGGCGATGGCGTCGGCCCAACCGGAGGCGCTCTCGCTCGCGGCGTCGGACGACGGCTCGACGACGACGCCGAGCGAGAGGAGACGAAGGCGGGGGTCGTTCACAAGATCAGGCGCGGTCGAGCGGAGCCGGCTAGCGCATGTTGCCCGTGTGGCCGAGCGAATAGCGACCCGGCTGCGGCCAGACCGTGAGACCGTGCGGCTCCTTGCCGACCGGAATGATCTTCACGGCACCCGTCGTCGTGTCGAAGACGTAGACGACGTTGTCGTAGCGCCCGGAGAGCCAGAGCTGCCTTCCGTCGGCGCTGACGTTGCCCATGTCCGGGCTGCCACCGCCGGGGATCGGCCACGTGACGTCGACCTTGCGGGTGGCGAAATCGAGCACGGAGACGCTGCCCATGCCGCGCTCGGCGCCGTGGATCTTGTTCGAGCCGCGATTGGCGACGTAGAGCTTCCTGCCGTCACGGCTCGGGTAGAGGCCGTGCGTGCCCTTGCCCGTCGCGATGAAGCCGATCTCCTTGAAGGCGGCGCCGTCGACCACGAAAACGCCGTCGGCCATCATGTCGGCGACGTAGAACACGGCGCCATCGGGCGAGACGCGGATGTCCTGCGGCATCTTGCCGGTCGAGAGCTTGAGGTAGCCGAGCACCTTGCGCTGGACCATGTCGATCTTGGCCAGCACGCCACCGAACTCGCAGGTGAAGATCGCGTAGCGACCGTCGATCGAGAAGTCGGCGTGGTTGATGCCGGCACAGCCCGGCGTCGCCAGCGACGACCTCAGCGCCATCGTGTGCGGGTCGCGGAAGTCGAGCCGCTTGTAGGCTTCGGCGACGACGATCGCGTCCTTGCCGTCGGGCGAGAAATACATGTTGTACGGATCGTCGACGGCGATCGCCTTGCCCGGCTTTCCGGTGAGCGGGTCGATCGGCGTGAGGCTGCCCTTGGTCGTGTTCTCTGCGTTGTTCGCCACCCAGAGCGTCTTCAGGTCCCAGGCCGGCACGACGTGCTGGGGATTGAGGCCGACGCGGAACTTGTCGACCACCTTGAAGGTCGCCGGGTCGATGACGTAGACGTCGTTCGACTGCAGGTTGGGCACGTAGACGCGCTCCAGTGCGCCCTGCACGGCCGGGCTCAGCTTGCCGGCACCAGCCTCGCTGTAGAGATTGGCCGGGTCGATGACCGGCGCCATGCCGGGCACGGTCTCGACCCCTGCGGCCGCAACGGGCGCCGCGAGAAGCAGCGAACAGGCCGACGCGACGAGCGCGACGGCAAGTGGTCGAGCGAACGGGCGAGAAAGCGGGATCAATTTCAAGTCGGAGCGCTCCGGGTCAATGGCGTGAGACTTCCTTATGGATCGCGTCGCGCGTGCGCGCCACGATCAGATCGACGCCGGCCTGGCCGACGGCGGCGGTCGACCGCCGCGGGTCGCCGTGCACGCCCTCTGCCGGGCCGGGCGCAGGGTTCTCGTGCAGGCGCTCGATGCGCACGAGCTGCGGATCGACGGCGAGGGCGAGCGAGGTGTCGGACACGCCGCCGTGCGAGCCGATCTCGGCGTCGCTGAAGCCTTGCTTGCGCAGCAGGGGATCGAAGGCCTTCGCGACGGCGTCGTAGTAGTCGCGCACCGCATGCACGCGCACCGGCGTCGCGGCCCATTCGCGGTCGAGCCTGGCCGCGACCTTCGCGAGGCTGGACTGGTAGCCCCCGTGGTCGCCGATCAGGACGATGTCGCGAAAGCCCGCCTGGCGCAGGCTGCGCGCGGCGTACTCGAGCGTCGTCTCGAACGCGCCCTCGGGAATGCTCAGGGTCCCCGCGAAGCGCATGTGCGCCGCGGGCGGATCGATGCTGCCTTCGGGCACGTACGCGATCACCGGCGCGACGATCGCGTTGCCCAGGCTCGCCGCGATCCGGCCGGCAAGGACCTTGACACGCACGTTGTGCTTGCCGAGGACGATGTGCGGGCCGGTCTGCTCGGTTCCGCCGACGGGCACGATGACGATCGACTTGCCGGCGCGGATCTGGTCGCGCAGCTCGGTCGAGGTGAGCTCCTCGAGGAACACCGACTTCGCGCCCAGCGCGTGCGCAGCGCCTGCGACACAGGCGAGCAGGACGGCGGCCCAGGTGCGGACGCGAACGCGGGATCGAAACGACGGCATGCGTGATCTTAACGAGCCGGTCTCGCGGCCGGTCGCTCAACCCGAGCCGGCCGAGGTGGCGCGGGCCTCGGCGTCGGCCCGTGCATGCATGTCTTCGCGGATGCGCAATATCGCGATCCGCGCTGCAGCGAGCACGGGGATCGAGAGGAAGATGCCGACGACGCCGCCGATCTCCTCCCCGGCGAGCAGGCCGAACAGCACGAGCAGTGGCGGCACCGCGACGCCGCCGCTCATCAGCGCCGGATTGAGGACGTAGTCCTGGAACAGCCGGTAGAGGCCGACGAAGACCAGGATGACGAGGAGGTGGTCGTAGCCGCCCACCGCAGCGACCACGAGCGCGACGACCGCCGCGACCAGCGGCCCGATCACCGGGATGAACTCGAGCGCCGCTCCGACCGCCGCCAGGACGATGCCGTACGGCACGTGCGCCACGGTGAAGAAGATCGAATAGCTGACGAAGGTCGCGGCCGAGAGAAGGACCAGGGCGCGGATGTAGCGGCCGAAAAGCCTGTCCAGGTCGGCGACGATGTTGCTCCACATCGACAAGTGACGACCTTCGGCGGTCCAGCCGAGGAAGGCGTCGCGCATGGACGCGCCGTTGGTGATGAACAGAAAGGCGAGGATCGGGATCAGGACGAGGTAGAGCATGTCGCCGAAGAGGCGCAGCGCCGTCTGGCCGACCCGCTTGGCGATCGGCACCGCCGAGCCGCTGTCGGGCAGGTGCTCGCGCACGAACTCCGCCATTCGCTCGCGATACGGCGCCAGCCAGTCGGGCAGCGGAACGCGATCGAACATGCCGGGATCGCTCAACACCTGCGGGATGCGCGCGGCCAGGCGCGAGGCCTGGTTGGCGAGCGGCGGGCCGATCACGGCGAGAAGCACGGCGACGGCGATCGCGAACAAGACGAAGACCAGCGTCGTCGCCACCAGGCGTGCCGGGCGCAGCGGGATCATCGGCTCGATCCGCTTGACGAGCGGGAAGACCATGTACGAAAAAAAGATCGCGAAGAAGAAGACCAGGAGCGTCCGACGCACCGCGTAGACGGCGACGAGGGCCATGGCGACGAGAAAGACCGTCCACGTGATCCGCGCGGCGCGGCGATCGAAGGCAAGCATGGTGGGCGGTCCTCGGGAGACGGCGGTCGAAGCCGCGTTGGCGCTAGTATCTTTGCACTTCACCGTCGAACGATGAAACCTCTTCGAAGCTGGAATCGGGATCGCGTCGGCGCTGGCCTCCTCATCCTGATGGGTGCCGGCATCGTTGCCCAGGGCCTGGCCTACCGCATGGGCAGCCTCACGCGCATGGGCGCCGGCTTCGTCCCGGTCGTCCTCGGCACGCTGCTGATGCTCGTCGGCGTCGCCATCGGCGTCACGGCCGAGCCGGGCGACTTCGGCAGCGCGGAGACGATGCCCACTGAATGGCGCGGCTGGCTCTGCGTGCTCGGCGGCGTGATCGCCTTCGTCGTCTTCGGCGTCTACGGCGGCCTCGTCCCGGCGACCCTGCTCTCGGTCTTCATCGCCGCGATGGGCGACCGCACGAACAGCATCCGCGACGCCGTCATTCTCGCCGTCGGCGTCACCCTCGCCGGCGTGCTCATCTTCGTCTACGGACTGAGCATGACCTTCCCGATGTTCACCTGGGGCTGATGCCATGGCCCTGGCATTGCACGACCTCTGGTACGGCTTCGGCGTCGCGCTGATGCCCAACCACCTCATGTGGTCGGTGTTCGGCGTGCTGCTCGGCAACCTGATCGGCGTGCTGCCCGGGATGGGCGCGCTGACCGCGATCTCGATGCTCCTGCCGCTCACCTACGTGATCGCGCCCGTGCCGGCGATCCTGATGCTCGCCGGCATCTTCTACGGCTCGATGTACGGCGGCGCGATCGGCGCCATCCTCCTGAACCTGCCGAGCCACCCGCCGCACGCCGTCACCTGCATCGACGGTTACCCGATGACCAAGGCCGGGCGCGGCGGCGCGGCCCTCGGCGTGACGATGATGGCCTCGTTCTTTGCGGCGTC
>JBDTJD010000338.1:0-4385 GCA_039935975.1 Caldimonas sp. | reverse complement strand
CATCGCCAGCGCTGCCTGGTGATCGGCGAGGACCTCGGCACGGTGCTGCCCGAGATGCGCGAGATGCTCGGCGCGCGTGGCGTGCTTTCGTACCGCCTGCTCTACTTCGAGCGTGATGGCGCCAGCGACTTCAAGGCTCCGGGCGACTATCCCCGCGACGCCCTGGTGGCGGTGGCGACGCACGACCTGCCGACGCTGGCCGGCTGGTGGCAGGGACAGGACATCGAGCTGCGACAGTCGCTCGGCCTTTTCGCCGGGCCGGGGGAGGGCGATGCGCAACGCGCCGCCCGCGCCGACGACCGGCGCCGTCTGCTCCGGGCCTTGCATCGGGCCGGGCAGGGCGCCAGCGATCGCGTCGACGGCGCGGCGGTCGATGAATCGGGATTCACTGCCGACGGGCCGATGACACCGGCGCTGGCCGGGGCGATCCATCGCTATCTCGCGGCGGCGCCTTCGGCGGTCATGATGGTGCAGCTGGAAGATGCACTCGGCGCCGTGAGCCAGGCCAATTTGCCGGGCACCACCGACGAACATCCCAACTGGCGCCGCAAGCTGGCCGAAGGGCTCGACGAGATGGCCGTCGACGAGCGCATCGGGCGGCTGACGGCGGCCGTGCGCCGGATCAGGCCGCCGCCGCGCGCGGCGAAGACGAAGCCGGCGAGCGACGACGCCATCATTCCGCGCGCGACCTATCGCCTGCAACTGCATCGCGACTTCGACTTCGACGCGGCGTGCCGGATCCTGCCGTACCTGTCCCGGCTGGGCGTCAGCCACGTCTACTGCTCGCCGATCACGCGCGCGAATCCGGGCAGCCTGCATGGCTACGATGTCGTCGCCCACGACGAGATCAGCACCGAGCTCGGCGGCGTCGCCGGCTTCGAGCGCTTCACGGCGGCGCTGCGCGAGCAGGGTCTCGGCCTGCTGCTCGACCTCGTCCCCAATCACATGGGCATCGCCGGTGCCGACAACGCCTGGTGGGCCGACGTGCTCGAGAACGGCGAGGCCTCCCTCTACGCGCGCCACTTCGACATCGACTGGCACCCGCTCGACGCCGATCTCGACGCCAAGGTGCTGCTGCCGGTGCTCGGCGATCCCTACGGCAGCGTGCTCGATCGCGGTGAGCTGCGACTGGCCTTCGAGGCCGAGAGCGGCAGCTTCGCGCTGCGTTACCACGAGCATCGCTTCGCGATCGATGTCTGCGACTACGCCGTGCTGCTGGGTGCGGCCGACATCGACGCGCCCGAGCTGCGCGACGAGCTCGCGACGATCGTCCTCGGCTTCGCCGGCTTGCCTTCGCGCTTCGAGCGCGAAGACGAGGCGCTTGCCCGCCGGGCCCGCGACAAGGAGACGTGGAAGCGCCGCCTGGCGCAGCTTGCCGCCGCGAGCCCGTCGCTGGCGCCGGCGCTCGGGCTCGCGCTTCAGCCGTTCGATGACCCCGAGCGCCTGCATGTCCTGCTCGAGCGGCAGGCCTGGCGGCTGGCGTCCTGGCGCGTCGCTTCCGACCAGATCAACTACCGGCGCTTTTTCGACGTGAATTCGCTGGCCGCGCTGCGCGTCGAGCGTCGTGCCGTGTTCGAGGCGACGCAAAGCCTCGCGCTCGAGCTCACGGCGGCGGGCGTCGTCGACGGCCTGCGCATCGACCACCCCGACGGCCTGCGCGATCCGGCGCAGTATTTCCTTCGCCTGCAGCAGGGCCACGCCCGTCGTGCCGGACGGGTGCTGGCGGAATCGCCGGGCGCACGGCCAGCGCGGCCGCTCTACCTCGTCGCCGAGAAGATTTCCGCACTGGAGGAGCAGCTGCCCGAGTCGTGGTCGGTGCACGGCACCACCGGCTACCGTTTCGGCTCGCTCGTCAACGGCCTGTTCGTCGATGGCGCCGCCGAACCCCGGATGGACCGGATCTGGCGCGGCTTCGCCGACGACGAGCGCAGCTTCGCGGAGCATGCCCATGCCGGCAAGCGCGACGTCATGCGCAGCGTTCTCGGCTCCGAGCTCACGGTGCTGGCGAGCGAGCTTCTGCGGATCGCGCGCGCCGACCGGCGCACCCGCGACCACACATTTCCTTCGCTGCGCTACGCGCTCGCCGAGGTCACCGCCTGCCTGCCGGTCTATCGCACCTACATCGTTTCCTCCGCGTCGCCGCAGGACCGGCGCTACATCGATGGCGCGGTCGCCCAGGCAAGGCAGCGCAACCCGGCAGCCGACGCCTCGGTGTTCGAGTTCGTGCGGCGCACCCTGCACGGCGAAGCGGGCGAGGGTGCGCCTTCGGCGCTGGTCCGGCGCGCCCTCGACTGGGCCGTCCGATTCCAGCAGTTCAGCGCCCCGGTCGCCGCCAAGGGCGTCGAGGACACCGCCTTCTATCGCTACCTGCGCCTCGTCTCGCTCAACGACGTGGGCGGCGATCCGGCCCGGTTCGGAACCAGCGTGCGGGCCTTCCACCGCGCTGGCGCCGAGCGCGCGGCGCACTGGCCGCACACCCTCATCGCCACCGCCACGCACGACCACAAGCGCTCGGCCGACGTGCGCTGCCGGATCGACGTGCTCTCCGAGATGCCGGCCGGCTGGCGTCTCCTGCTGCGCCGGTGGTCGGGCATGAACCGGGCCCGTCGCGCCAAGCTCGAGCAGGGCAGCCGGGCGCCCTCCGCCGGCGACGAGTTCATGCTCTACCAGACCCTGCTCGGCACGCTGCCGACCGGCCCTCTCGACGACGTGGCGTGGGCCGCGTATCGCGGGCGGATCGAGCTCTACATGCAGAAGGCGACGCGCGAGGCCAAGCTGCGCACCAGCTGGACGAGCCCCGATGCCGGCTACGAAGCGGCGCTGCAGCGCTTCATCGGCGTGCTCCTGGGCGACGAGGCCGGCCGGGAGTTTCGTGACGATCTCGTCGTGCAGGCCGGCCGGCTGGCGTGGTTCGGCGCCTTCAACAGCCTCTCGACGGCGTTGCTCAAGTTCACCTCGCCCGGCGTGCCCGATATCTATCAGGGCCACGAGGTCGTCAACCTGACGCTGGTCGATCCCGACAATCGGCGGCCGGTCGACTACAGCGCGTTGTCGAGCGAGCTGGCGGCGCTCGAGCGGCTCGACCCGGGCGAAGCCGGGACGCTGCTCGAAGCGCCCCAGGACGGCCGCGCCAAGCTCTGGCTCGCATGGCGACTGCTTGCCGTCCGGCGCGAGCGGCCCCAGCTCTTTCGCGACGGCGGCTACCGTGCGCTCAAGGTCGAGGGCCCCCAGGCCGTCCACGTCGTCGCGTTCTCGCGCCGCCACGGCGACGCGCTGCTCGTCACGCTCGCCGGCCGCCTCTTCGCACGCCTGCTCGGCGAGCCCGACCGGGCGCCGTGCGGCGATGCGGTGTGGGGCGACACGGCGGTCGAGGTCGGACTGCCCGACGGCACGCGCCTGCGCAACATCGTCGACGGCGCGACGCTCGTCGTCGTCGACGGCCGGATCCGGCTCGGTGCCGCGTTCGCCCGCTTCCCCGCGGCCGCGCTGCTCGCCCTCGGCTAAGCGCGAGCTGGCCGGGTGCGGGGTGAGGTCGTCTTCGCCGCCGCCGCCGTGCGCTCGCCGCTCCCGGTCGAGCGATCGATCTCGTGCTGCGGCATCGACAGCAGTCGTGCCGTGTTGACGAGCGCCATATGGGTCAGCGCCTGCGGAAAATTGCCGAGCATGCGGCCGCTGCGCGGGTCGATCTCCTCGGACAGCAGGCCGACGTCGTTGCAGCGCGCGACCAGCTTGTCGAACAGCGCCTCGGCCTCGGCCCGCCGGCCGGTCACCGCGAGCGCGTCGGCGAGCCAGAAGGTGCAGGGCAGGAAGGCGCCTTCGCCGCCCGGCAGGTTGTCGACGCCGCTGGCGGTCGAGTAGCGCATCGCGAAGCCGTCGACGACGAGCTCACGCTCGACCGCCGCGATCGTGCCGAGGACGCGCGGATCGTCGGGCGGCAGGAAGCCCACCAGCGGAATCAGCAGCAGGCTGGCGTCGAGCTCGGTCGTGCCGTAGTGCTGCACGAAGGTGTTTCGGTCGCGGTCGAAGCCCTGGTTGCAGACCTGCGCGTGGATCTCGTCGCGGGTCTTGCGCCACAGTTCGACCGGACCTTCAAGCCCGAAGGCCTCGGCGTCCTTGACGCCGCGGTCGAAGGCGACCCAGGCCATCACCTTCGAGTGGACGAAATGCTGGCGCGGACCGCGAATTTCCCAGAGTCCCTCGTCGGGCTCGCGCCAGGCGCGGCCGAGAAAGTCGAGCACCGCGAGCTGGATCTCCCACGCGTGCGGCAGCGACTCGAGGCCGGCGGCGCGGGCCAGGTGAAGGGTGTCCATCACCTCGCCGTAGACATCGAGCTGGAACTGCTTCGATGCGGCATTGCCGATGCGCACGGGAGCCGCGCCACCGTA
>JBDTJD010000337.1:0-6585 GCA_039935975.1 Caldimonas sp. | reverse complement strand
TCCACGACCGCCGGCGTTCGCACGTAGTCGTTGGGCGCCGCATGCGCAACCTGCAGAAAAAGCAAAGTAACGAGCGCGAGAGATGATCCCGCTGCGAGGGCAGCAGCCTTCATCGGATCTTCAGCTGAGGGCAAGTGGCGAGCGACTCAGGCGCGCGCGATCGGCCGCAATGCGGGCACCGGCCGCTGGCGAAGCTGCCCGCGTCGCACCAGCCACGTTCCCGCCGAAATCAGCAGCAGCGCGCCGACGTAGAACAGCACCTGCAACCCGGACGGTTGCGCGTCGTAGCCGGCGAGCGCGTGCAGCATGGAGCCGAGCGCCGAGTCCGTGGCCAGAACGGCCGAGGTGTCCCAGATCGGCGAGGTCCACGTCGCGACCACTCCGGACTGGGCCAGGGCTCTCGCGAACTGGCTGGCGATCGCCGCCGCAAGGACAAGAATGAGCGCGTTGGTGATCTGGAACAGCCGGTGCGGCTTGACTCGAGAAAGCCCCAGGTAGATCAGCAAACCGAGGAACGAACCGCCGGCAATGCCGATGGCGACAGCCGGCACCAGGCTTGCAGCACTTGCTTTGGCCCCAGTCGCCAGGCCGGCAACGAACAGGACCGTTTCGGCGCCCTCGCGCAGGACCGACAGTCCGACCGCGACGACCAGCGCCCATGGCGGACGATTTCCGGTACTGACCGAGCCGCCCAGCGCTCGGGCGTCACGCGACATCTCGTGGCCATGGGTCGATACCCAGATGCAGTGCCACGCCAGCATGGCAAACGCGACGCCGAGGATGCAAGCGTTCAACAGGTCCTGGCCGATGCCATCCGCCCAGGCGCCGATGGACTGGGCTCCTGCCGCAAGACCGAGGGCTCCCAACACGCCCAGCATGACGCCGCCCGAGAGCCATCGCACGCGGCCGGGAAGGCCACGCGTGGCCGCCGCAACGATGCCGACGAACAGCGCGGCCTCGAGGGTCTCGCGGAAGACGATCAGCGCGGTGGCAAACACGGGAGGCTCCGGTTACTCGGCGATGACGACGCCCTTGGCGGTGGCCTCGTGGTATTCGCCCCAGAACTCGTAGCGTCCCGGCTTGAGAGGCCCGATGAAGATCGACACCTTGGCTCCCGCCGGCACGATCTTCTCGCGGCTCAGTTGACGGCTTTCGAATTCCTCGGGCGAGGCATCCTGGTTGTGCACGATCAACTTCACCCGTTGATTGGCAGGCACCCTGACTTCGGCAGGCTCGAAGCGGTTGTTCTTGATGGCGATCAGCACCTCCACGGCGTCCGCCGCGAACGCGACCGGGGCGACAACAAGCAGGGCAAGCGTGAGAGTCGCTCCCAGATGGGTCAGTGTCTTGAACATGGGATCGTGGTGCGGATGGGTGAGTAGGTAGCCCGATTGTAATGAGATTGATTCGCAATTGCAACCCTGATGAACATCACGGGAGCGGTTGCGCAGATGGCCGAGCAACCAGGGCTCGGCGGCCGCCCTGGTCGCGTACACGGCACACGGGAGCGGGTCGTCTCAAGACTCGGTACATCGTGTCGTACCGAGTGAGAGTCGACACCGTGGAATCCTGCGGGTGCCCCGATTCAGATCACCGGGTCGGCGCGGTCCCCTGCTTGCCGCAGGTGCCGACCCGCTCGCCGTGCTGAATGCGCTGGATCGACTGGCCGTAGCCGGCCAACCGGCGTGCCAGCCGTGCGTCGTCCGGGTGGTGCAGGCGGATCGCCGAGCCTGCTTCTGCATAGCTGCGGGCGCTGGCCTCGGGTTGGTTGGCAGCGGCCTGCGCCTGCGCCAGCAGCAGCTGAGCGAAGATGACATCCGGGCTGGCAGGTCCTGCGTGCCGGCGATAACCATCGATCGCCTGCCCGATCAGCGGGATCGCCGCTGCGGGCTGGCCGTCGAGCGTGAGCACCCGGGCGCGCACCATCACCGCCTGCGTGCTGAACAGGGTGTCGGGGCCGTAACGCGCGAGCGCGCGACGCTCCAGTTCCTCGGACGCGGCCAGCGCTTCGGCACGCTCGCCCGCCTTGCAGGCCATGCCGGGGAGTGCCGTGAGCACTTCGAGGAACTCGTCCTCGTCCGGGTATCGGGCCCGCATCAGTTCGGCGGCCTGGCGCATCGGATTCAGGGCCCAGGGCACGGCGGGGACTGTCGCGTCGGCCTGCTGCTGCACGTAGGCGCCGCGCCAGCGCAAGAGCAAGGCGCGGTCGAACGAGGTGTGGTCGCCCACGCGGTCGAGGACCCGCTCGGCGTGGTCGAGCAGGGCCTTGGCCTCGTCGTCGCCGCCGAAGTTGAGCAGCACGCCAGCCATCAGCACCTCGGCGCCCACGCTTCGCGGATCATCGGCACCGAAGGCCTGGTGCGCAGAAGCGACGCGTTCGCGCGCCAGATGGGTCATGCGCGCCTGGTCGCCGGTTTCGGAGTAGAGCTCGATCAGCACACCGAACAGCTCGTCGCGCAACGCGGGTTGCGCGGCGAAGTTCCTGCCCACCCGATCAGCGCCGGCGTCGAGCACGTCCTTGACCGTGACATCGCGCTGTTGGGTTCCGCCGCGCACCGACGTGCGGGCACTTGCAAACAGGTCGAGCAGGAAACGCTTCACGGCCACCGCGCGCTGCGCCTCGCGCACGGCGACCTGGCGCTGAACGACGGTGGCGACCGCACCGCCGCCCAAGGCCAGCGCGATCAACGCGGCCGCGCCGACACCGAATGCGTGCCGCTGCACGTAGCGGCGCGCGCGGTAGCCCAGGCTGTCGGGCCGCGCGGCAATCGGCCGGCGATCGAGCACGCGCTGCAGGTCGTCGGCGAAGTCGGGCACCGACCGGTAGCGTGCCGCCGGGTCGGCCTTGATGGCCTTGCCGATGACGACGGCCACGTCGGCGTGCAGTGCCTTGCGCAGCGCGGCCACGCTGGTCGCTCGATCGGCGGCGAGTTGCTGCGCCGCCGCGGCGTCAGCGGGCAGCATCCAGAGCGGGCGCGGCTCCTCCGTGAGCCTCGAGGCGCGCGCCGGCGTCGGCGTGGCGGCGTCGCCGAACGGGCGTGTGCCGGCCAGCAGGCGGTACAGCACCAGCCCGAGGCCGTACACGTCGGTCGCGGTGGTGACCGTGCCGCCGCTCAATTGTTCGGGCGAGGCGTACTCCGGCGTCATCGCCGCACCGGCGGCACGCGTGAGTTCGGACCGGTCGCCGGACTCCGCGGCATCGTCGGCCAGCAGCTTGGCCACGCCGAAGTCGAGCAGCTTCACCTGTCCGCCATGGGTCACGAAGATGTTCGACGGCTTGAGGTCGCGGTGCACGACGAGGTTCTCGTGGGCGTGCGCGACCGCCTGGCACACGACGATGAACAGCGCCACGCGCTGGCCCACCGTCAGCCGGTGGTGGTCGCAGTAGTCGTCGATGCGTTCGCCGTCGACGTACTCGAGCACCAGGTAGCGTTCACCCGACTCGGTGGCACCGGCATCGAGCAGGCGGGCGATGTTCGGGTGGCTGAGTCGCCCGAGCAACTGGCCTTCACGCGCGAAACGCGCGTTCGCGTACGCCTCGGCGACGGCCAGCCGCAGCAGCTTGATCGCAGCCAGACCCTCGTAGCGTCCGTCGGTGCGCCGCGACAGCCAGACCTGGCCCATGCCGCCACTGCCGATCAGGCGCTCGACCTGCCAGGGGCCGAGGCGGGTACCTGCCAGACTGGGCTGCGCGGAAGCGGGGCCCAGCCCGGCCAGGCCGGCGTGTGCATGCAGGAACGACTGGGCGTCGGCATCGCGATCGGCCGCGATCAGGCCTTCGATACGCCTGTGCAGCGCCTGGTCCTCTTGCGCGAGCGCGTCCAGCCACGCGGCCTGCTCGGCTTGCGGCAGCGCGAGCCAGACATCGAAGCGCGCCATCGCGACGCGCCAGGCGCCATCGGCATCACCCGTGTCGGTGGCCACGGCGCTAGCGCAATTGCTCGAAGAGAAATGCCCGCGCCTTGCGCCAGTCGCGCTTGATGGTGGGCACCGACACCGAAAGTTCCTGGGCGATGTCCTCTTCGGTCATCCCGGCGAAGTAACGCATCTCGACGACCTGGAAGCATCGGTCGTCGACCTGTCGCAGCGACAGCAGCGCATCGTTGAGGCGGGTGAAGTCCTCGGCCTGGATCGCGTCGTGCAGAACTCCAGTGGTCAGCGTGAGCGGGGCCACGCCGGCGCCGCGCTTGTCGGCGCCGCGCTCGCGGACGTGGTCGATCAGCACGCTGCGCATCACGCTGGAGGCGTAGGCAAAGAACGCGCGTCGGTCGCGCATCGGCGTGGGGGCGCGGTTGAGCATGCGCAAATAGGCCTCATGAACGATCGCCGAGGGATTCAGCGACACGGCGTGGGCGCCGGCGAGATGCGAGCGGGCGAGGCGCACGAGCTCGGCGTAGAGAAGCTTGTAAAGGCGGTCGCGCGCCGCGATATCGCCTCCGACCGCCTGATTCAAGACCACGGTGATATCAAGCGACTGCGAGCCGTCGGGATCGGGCAGCCTGTCCGGTGCCGGTTCGACTGTCATGAAGCGGATGGTCCGGTGAGGTTCCTGCACAACGTCGGCAGCGGAGCTAGTCTCGCACGAAGACCCGCCAGCTTCGGCCGAGCCCGCACCTGATGCCGCTTGTGCTCGCGGTGACCGCGGAAGCTTCCGAAGTGAGGTTTGTCCGTCAGTCTTCACCTCGCGGTCGCGGCGGGTGCAGTGGCGCCGTGAAGTGCAGGACGTCGCGCAGGCGCCGCAGGAACGCAGGATCGATATGCGCGCGCGAACTCGTCGCGAGGATGGCCGGGCCGGCGTACCGCTCGAGCTTCTGCATCAGGTAAGCGACCTCGACGTTCGCATAGCGGTCGTGCGAGTCGTGCACTTCGCCGCGCTTGCCGAAGAGAGCATCGGCCTCGTCAAGAAACAGGATCGCATCGACGCTCGGAGCTTCGCTGAAGATCCGGTCGAGGTTCTTCTCGGTTTCGCCGATGTGTCGCGAGATGACCGCCGAGAGATCGACCCTGAAGACCGCCATGCCGACCGCCTTGCCGAGCGAGGCCACTGCAGTCACCTGCCCACTGTCTCGCGCGCCGACGAAAAGGCCGCGCACGGGGCCCTTGCGCTCGGAACGAATGCGGTTGCGCAGCGTTTCCAGGCCAGCCTGCAACGCAGGGGGTGCGCCGAGCTGGTGCAAGTCGAGCGCCGTGTCGAGACGCTGCCCGAATCGGGCGTGGCCCTGTTGCATCGAACCAGGAGTGGACTGCATGGCATTTACCTTCGAGTGCACTCTGAAGGCGTGAGGGTACGCCCACGCGTATTGAAGCGGATCACCCTCCGAATACAGATCGTGCTCTGTCCGAGGCAGAGTTCATATCATGGGCAATCGTGCATCGCGGCTCTCCCATGCGGTTCACTCTGCCCATCATGAATGCCGTCGATCCTCCCGCATCCCTCCAGCCATTGCCGCTTTCAGCCTACGTCGTGGTGTCGCCGGGCACGGTCCAGGCGACCGAGCTGACGCGGGGTCCCTGGGACCCCCACCACCAGCATGCCGGCCCACCCATCGCGATGGTGTGCCGGGCGATCGAATCGGTCGCGCAGGAACACGGACTGACCCACATCGGTCGCCTCACGGCCAACTTGCTCAGGCCGCTGCCGATCGCCGCACTCGAGATCGAAGTGACGACGGACTATTGCGGACGCAATGCGGCGCACTACTCGGCGCGGCTGTGGGGCGGGGGCAAGGAACTTGCGCGCTTCACCGCCCTCGCACAGCGAGAGAACGAACTGGCCCTGCCTCACGATCTGGAAGGTCATCCGTTGCCGAAAGCTCCCAAGGCACCGGCCGAGAGTGCGATCCAGCGCATGCCCTTCGGACGTGAATTGCCGGGCTATGCGGATCTTGTCGAAAATCGAATCGCCAGCGGCACGTTCTTCCGGAGCCGCTGTGCCGCCTGGTTCCGACTCCAGCGGCCCTTGGTCGAAGACGAGTTTCCGAGCGGATACCAGCGCGTGGCCGTCGCAGCAGACTCGGGCAACGGCATTTCGGCGGTGCTCGACTTCGAGCGTTACGTCTTTGTGAACTCCGATCTGACGATCAATCTGCTTCGTCGTCCGCTCGGCGAGTGGATCTGCGTGGATGCGCAAACGCTGCTGGCCCCGAACGGGTGTGGCCTGGCGGAGTCGAGGCTCTTCGACGAAACGGGCCTCATCGGCCGCGCCACCCAAAGCCTGTCGGTGCGCGCACGCGTCCGAGGCAAGATGATCGACCTCGGCTCGATCCGCAGCACTTCGAAAGCGGGCGCTGCGAACGAACTCGGGGAGGGAGAGATTTGAAGGGAACGGAACATGGTCAAGGCAAGCATCGTGCTGCTGGCTGTCCTCACCGCTTGCGCCACGCCGAGTGACGACGGCATCCTGGGCACCGGGCCGACGTACCTCGACAGTCCCAGTCGCGACGTACCGAATGCCGCCGCGCTCGGGCATCGCATCTGGACGCCCGGGCTGGACGACGGCTTCGTGCCCCAGGGCCTCACGAGCAGCGGTGCCTTCCTCTACGTCAGCAGCTACAAGCCGACACCCGACCTGAAAGCCAACACCGG
>JBDTJD010000336.1:0-3850 GCA_039935975.1 Caldimonas sp. | reverse complement strand
ACTCGATCGCCGCGTCCCACTCGATCTGGTAGCCCATCTCGGTGGCCATGGCGTGGGTGACGCCGTAGGCCTCGGCCTCGTGCAGCATCGCGTACAGGATGGCGATGCCGGGCGCGACGAAGACCCGATCCTTGGCCGCCTCGAGCATGTCGAGGGCTTCTTCGTCGACGAAGCTGGCGTGATAGATGAGGTCGATGCCGTGGCGCAGCGCCTGCTTGACGCTGTCGGACGAGCGCGCGTGGGCGATGCCGCGCTTGCCGCGGATGCGCACCTCGCGCATCGCCGCCTCAACCTCCTCGTCCATCATCCAGGTCGTCTCGGACGGAGACTGCGGCGTGAAGTTGTCGCCGGACAGATTGATCTTGATCGAGTCGACGCCGTACTTCAGGAACAGGCGCACGGCCTTGCGCATCTCCTCGGGTCCGGAGATGTTGACGCCGAAACTGAATTCGGGAAACGGCAGGTGCGGCAGAGTCTCGTCGCCGAGGCCGCCGACGACGGTGATCTCCTGGCTCGCCGCAAGGTAGCGCGGGCCGGGGATCTGGCCGGCGTTGATGGCGTTGCGGATGACCACGTCGAGGCGCGGCTTGGCGCAGGCCGCGCCGACGCAGGAGGTGAAGCCGGCCTCGAGGTAGCGCTTGGCAACCTTGGCGCACCAGAGCACGTGCTCCTCGAGCGGCAGGGTCTGGATGCCGGCCAGGCTGGACGCGTCGTTCCACGAGAAATGGGTGTGCGCCTCGCACATGCCGGGCATCAGCGTTGCGCCAGCGCCGTCGATGACCATGGCGTTGCCCGGCGCGATCGGCGCGGTGCTGCGGCCGACCTGGCGGATGCGGTTGCCCTGGACGAGGACGCTGCCGCTGTAGGGCAGCTGCCCGGTGCCATCGAGGATGCGAACGTTGGTGAAGACGACGTCGGCCATTGCGTTCTCCTCGGGTTCAGGCGGCCCAGCGCGTCGGCGCGCCGAAGCCCGTTCGCACGTCGCGCACCGGCGGCGCGCGGTGGAACTCGCCGTCCTTCATGACGGCCAGGATCCGCGACTTGTCCTGCAGCACGGTGATGTCGGCAAGCGGGTCGCCGTCGACCAGCAGGATGTCGGCGAGGTAGCCCTCGCGGATGTAGCCCAGCACCTTGCCCATGCGCATCATCGGCCCGCCCCAGGCGGTCGCGGAGAGGAGGGCCTCCATCGTGCTCATGCCGACGTACTTGACGAAGTACTCGAGGTCCTTGGCGTTCGTGCCGTGCGGGGTCCAGGCGAAGCCGTAGTCGCCGCCCGGCAGGATGCGGATGCCGCGCTTTCGCATCGCCCGCATGCTCTCGATCGCCGCCTCGAGCTCGCGGTGGTAGCCCATCTTCTTCGTCACCTCGGGCGTGAGGCCCCATTCGCTGGCGTGGTGCGAGGTGTTGATGAGCCAGGCGAGGCCGGGAGCGACGAAGTGCTCGGTCTTTTTCGCCTCGAGCATGTCGAGCGCCTCGGTGTCGCTGAAGCTCGCGTGGTAGATCACCTCGATGCCCTGCTTCACGCACTGCTTGATCGCCCAGGTCGAGCGGGCATGCGCGGCGACGCGCTTGCCCCAGGCCTTGGCCTCCTCGACGCAGACCCTGACTTCCTCTTCGGTGAACTGGCTGCGTTCGCCGGGCATGCCCGTGATCGACTCGCCCGAGAGGTTGATCTTCACCGAGTCGACGCCGTACTTGGCAAACATGCGAACGCAGCGGCGCATCTCTTCGGCGCCGCTGACGATCGCGCCGAACGCGAATTCGGGCTGCGGCAGATGCGGCTGGGTCGTGTCGCCGAGGCCGCCGGGAACCGTGATCTCCTGGCTCGCGGCAAGGTAGCGCGGGCCCACGATGGTGCCGTCGTTGATCGCATTGCGGGTGACGACGTCGAGGCGCGGCTTGGCCGCGGCGGCGCCGACGCAGCTGGTCCAGCCCATGTCGAGATAGCGCTCGGCGACCTGCGCGCACCAGAGGATGTGCTCCTCCGGCGGCATGCGCTGGATCGCATCGAGCGTGGGCTGGTCGTTCCAGGAGAAATGGGTGTGCGCCTCGACCATGCCGGGCATGAGGAAGGCGCCGGCCCCGTCGATCACCTGCGCGCCCGCGACCGGGGCCGCGCGCACGCCGTAGCCGGTCTTGACGACGCGCGAGATCCGGTTGCCCTGGACCAGGACGTCGCCGGTGAAAGGCGCCTCGCCGCCGCCGTCGAAGACGCGCACGTTGGTGAACAGCACATCGGCCATGGTCAGCTCCTTGCGTTCGCGGAGAAGAAGTCTCGCACCTCGCGCCGGCATTCGTCGGCGCGCTCGACCGGGGTCCAGTGGCCGCACCTGGGCAGAACGACGACGCGCGTGCTGCGGGCGCGGTGCAGCCGCTCGGCCATCGCGCGCACCGACTGCGGCGGCGCGACGCCGTCCTCGTCGCCGGTGACGAGGAGCACCGCTGCTTCGATGGTCTCGATCGCCGCCGCCGGCGCGCTGGCGAGGGCCTCGCAGCTGCGCGCGTAGGCTTCGCCGTCCTGGCGCATCAGGCTTTCGCGCACGAAGGCGACGGCAAGCGGCTGGCGCTCGCGCGTGTCGGCCGAAAGCGCCGCGCCGAGAAGGCTCTCGGTGATCGCCTGCATTGCAGCGGCGCCTTCGCGCGCCTTGGCGGCCCGCGCCTTCATTGCCGCGCGCGCGCCATCGGGTGGAGCGATCAGGGGACCGAAGAGGGCGATGCTGGCGACCCGCTTCGGATGCGCCGCCGCGATGTGCTGGCAGACGATCGTGCCCATCGAGTGGCCGAGCCAGTGGGCACGAGTGACGTCGAGCCGTGCGCACACGGCGAGCAGGGCGTCGACATAGCGCTCGATCGAGAGCTCGCCTTCGACGCGCTGCGAGCGGCCGCTGCCCGGAAGGTCGACCCGGATCACGCGGTGGCGCGCCAGCGCGGGCATGACGGGCGTCCAGGTGTTGGACGTGCCGCCCAGGCCATGGACGCAGACGACGGCCGGGCCGTCGCCTTCCTCTTCCACCGCGATGCGGTCGACCCAGTGCAGCGCCATGATTTCGTGCGGGCGCTACTCGAAGCGGTTCTCGATGGCGCCAAGGCCGTCGATCTCGACGCGCACGACGTCGCCGCGCTTGAGCCACTGCGGCGGGTCGAGGCCCATGCCGACACCGGCGGGCGTGCCGGTGGCGATCACGTCGCCGGGAAAGAGGGTGATGCCGCGCGAGCAGGTCTCGATCAAAGAGGGGATGTCGTGGATCAGGTCTCTCGTCGAGCCGTCCTGGCGAAGCGCGCCGTTGACCCATCCCCGAACCCGGGTTGCGCGGCCGTCGAGCTCGTCGGCGGTGACGATCCACGGGCCCATCGGGCAGAAGGTGTCGAAGCTCTTGCCGAGATCCCACTGCTGGTGGCGCATCTGGACGTCGCGCGCCGTGACGTCGTTGACGATGGTGTAGCCGAAGACGTGGTCCATCGCATCCGAGCGCGAGATGTCGCGACCGCCGCGGCCGATCACGACCGCCAGCTCGGACTCGTAGTCGATCTGCGTCGACGCCTGGGGGCTCGGCAGGCGGACGACGTCGTGCGGGCCGACGACGCATTCGCCGAGCTTGCCGAACACGATCGGCCAGGCATCGCGCTCGGGCTTGCTCTCGCGAAACACGGTAGTCGCCAGCTCGGCGGCGTGAGCGTGATAGTTGCGGCCGACGCAGAACAGGCTGCGCAGGGGACGCGGCAGCGGAGCGCGCAGGGTGATCGCTTCGATGGGCAACCGCGCCGCGGAAGGAGATGGATGAGCCTCGCCGGCGGTCAGGGCGACGATCAGCGGGAGCACGCCGCGCGACGCGTCGCCGACGGCGAGCGG
>JBDTJD010000335.1:0-3242 GCA_039935975.1 Caldimonas sp. | reverse complement strand
CCCGAATCCGCCGCCCAGGCGGCGAGCGTCGGATGACGCGACGGATCGTCGATCACGGCGACGCACAGGCGTCGCAGGCGCTTCTCGCGCGGCAGATCGACGCCCAGGCGCACCGGCGACGCGCGGTACAGCTCGTCGAGAAGAAGGCCGGCGATGCGGCTCTCGCGTGTCCGCGCATCGCGGCCGGGCGGCGCCGCACTGCCGTCGGGGCCGGCATCGAGCTCAAGGGCCAGGGCGAGCAGGAGCGGCGACACCTCGAGAACGCGGCATTGGCTCCAGCCCGCGGATGCGGCCGCCGATCTTTCCGGCCCGCAGCGGCCGGTCGCCTGGTGCAGATAGAGCGTGAGCAGCTCGGCGTCCTCGATCACCGTGACGGCATGCTCGACGCCGGGCGGAATCCAGACCGCGCGCGACGGCGGCACGATATAGCTTGCGTCGGGCTATCGGCAATGCGACGGGCGTCCCGAGTTTACGATCGTGCCAGCGGCCCCGTCGACCTTCGCCGCTCGCCCCGCATGCACGCCACCGTCACCTCTCCGCCACCCGATGCGCGCACCGACGCCAAGGTCATGGGCCTCGTCGGCCTGGCGCATTGCATCAGTCACTTCAGCCAGCTGCTGCTCCCGCCGCTCTTCTTCCTGCTGAAGGATGCGTTCCATGTGAGCTTCGCCGAGCTCGGCTTCGTGCTCACGGTCTTCTTCGTGGTCTCGTGCGCCGTGCAGGCGCTCTCGGGTTTCATCGTCGACCGCGTCGGGCCGCGGCCGGTGCTGTTCGGCGGCCTCTCGCTGCTGGCGGTCGCGGCGTTCGGCTACGCCGCCTCGACGAGCTACCCGATGCTCTTCGTCTTCGCCGTCGTCGCCGGCATCGGCAACGGCGTCTTCCATCCGGTCGACTACACGCTTCTCAATCGCCGCATCCACGCGAGCCGCCTCGGCCACGCGTTCGCCGTCCACGGCATCACCGGCAGCCTGGGATGGGCGCTGGCGCCGGCGATGCTGGTGACGATCGCGCTGGCCTCGTCGTGGCGTGTCGCGCTTGCCTCGGCGGGCGCGCTGATCGTCGCGGTGATCGCGCTGCTCTGGGTCGGCCGCTCGCACCTGAGCATCGACATGACAAGTGCCGTCACGGGCAAGCCGCACCCGGACAAGGCCGCTGAGAGCGCAAGCAGCTTCGGCTTTCTCGCGATCCCGGCCGTCTGGATGTGCTTCGGCTTCTTCTTCCTCTATGCCGTCGTCATCAGCGGCATCCAGACCTTCGCGCCCGAGGCCGCGCGCCAGCTGCACGGCGTACCGCTCGCCTGGGCCGCGATGTGCCTCACGTTCTACATGGTCGCGAGCGCCGGAGGCATGGTGCTCGGGGGCTTCCTCGCAACCGATCCGAGCCGCTGCGAGAAGATCGTCGGCACCGGCTTCGGCATCGCCGCGACGATCGCCCTCGTCGTCGCGTTCTCGCCGGTGCCGCCGATGGCCGTGCCGGTGCTGTTCGCGCTGATGGGCGTTGCGTCCGGCGTCGCCGGCCCGTCGCGCGACCTGATCGTCAAGCGAGCTGCGCCGCCGAATGCCACCGGCCGGGTCTACGGCGTCGTCTACTCCGGGCTCGACATCGGCCAGGCGATCGCGCCGCTCGTCTTCGGTCCGCTCCTGGACATGCATCGTCCGTCCGACATCTGGCTCGGCATCGCGATTGCGCAGGCCCTTTTGATTACGACGGCGTTCAATGTCCACCGCGCGCGCCGCACGGCGCTGACGCCGGCGACGGCGTGACCGCTCAGACGGCCGCGCGGTGCCGGGCGATGCAGGTGGCGAGCACCTCGCCCGCCGGCCGCTTCCACCAGTCCTGCGCGGAGAAGATCTCGACCTCGCTGTAGCCGGCGAAGCCAGCCGCCTCGACCCAGCCGCGGATTTGTGGAATGTCGATCACGCCGTCGCCCATCATGCCGCGGTCGGCCAGCAGGTCGCGCGTCGGCGTGAGCCAGTCGCACACGTGGAGTGCGTGCAGCCGGTCGCGGCCGGCGCGCGCGATCTGCGCTTCCAGCTTCGGGTCCCACCAGACGTGATACACGTCGACGGCGACGCCGAGGGCCGCCAGTGCGCCGGCCGGCGCCAGGGGGCCGGGATCGATCGCGTCGCAGAGGTCGAGTGCCTGCTCGATCGTGTTGACGCAGGCACGGTCGGCGGCGTACATCGGGTGGAGCGGCTCGATCGCGAGCGGCATGCCGACGCTCCTGGCGTACTCGAGCGTCGCGGCGATGCCGTCGTGGACATCGCGCCGCGCCGCGAACAGGTCCCTGGTCTGCGGCGCACCGGCGAGCGCACCCGGCAGGCTGCCGACGACGAGGACGAGGCAGGCCGCGTCGAGCGTCTTCGCCTCGTCGACGGCGCGGCGGTTGTCGTCGAGGGCGAGGCGGCGGCCGGCCGCGTCCATCGCCGGGAACATGCCGCCGCGGCAGTAGCCCGACAGTTCCAGCCCGTACTCGCGCACGAGCGCTGCGGTGCGATCGAGGCCGATCGCCGCCACCTGGTCGCGCCAGGGCGAGATCGCGCGGATACCGTGGCGCGCGCAGGCGTCGAGGATGCGGTCGAGCGATCCGGCGCCGCGCAGCGTCGCGGTGTTGATCGAGAGCCAGCGGTGATCGGCGGAGAAGTCGCGCATGGTCCATCGGCCCGAAGGCTCAACCATCAACGCCGTGTAGCGCAAGCAGATGCCTCATCCGCCGCGTTGCGAGCTCGGGCTGCTCGAGCAGGTTCGCGCCATCGGCGAGTCGAAACAGCTCGGCGAAGTGGGCGATCGATCGCGCGCTCTGCTGGCCGCCGATCATCGTGAAGTGCGACTGGTGGCCATTCAGCCAGGCGAGCAGGACGATGCCGGTCTTGTAGAAGCGCGTCGGCGCCTCAAAGATGTGACGCGACAGAGGCACCGTCGGCGCCAGGATGGCGTGGAAACGATCGGTGTCGCCTGCTGCGAGCGCGGCGAGCGCGGCGCTCGCTGCAGGCGCGATCGCGTCGAAGATGCCGAGCAGCGCGTCGCTCTTGCCGTGCTCGGGCGCGCTGCCCGCGCCGTCGCCCGCGATCAGCTCGGCGTAGTTGAAGTCGTCGCCGGTGTACATGCGCACGCCCGCCGGCAGGCGCCGCCGCATCGCGATCTCGCGGCCCTTGTCGAGGAGCGAGATCTTGATGCCGTCGACCTTGCCCGGGTTGGCGGCGATGACGCCGAGCGCCGTCGTCATCGCCTGCTCGACGTCG
>JBDTJD010000334.1:0-8079 GCA_039935975.1 Caldimonas sp. | reverse complement strand
TCCTGCAGGCGCACTCGCTGCTCGTCCTTCGAGACGTGGAGCAGGAACTTGAGAATGACGGTGCCGGTCTCGGTCAGCAGACGCTCGAAGTCGTTGATCTGCGCATAGCGGCGCGCCGTCTCGTCGCTCGTGATCCAGCCCTTCACCGGTGGCACGAGGACGTCCTCGTAGTGACTGCGGTTGAAGATCATGATCTCGCCCGCCGCGGGCACCTTCTGGTGGATGCGCCAGAGAAAGTCGTGGGCGCGCTCCTCTTCCGTGGGCGCCTTCCAGGCGGCCGTCTTCACGCCGAGCGCGCTCGTCTTCGAGAAGACGCCGCGGATGGTGCCGTCCTTGCCGCTCGTGTCGGTGCCCTGGAGGACGACGAGCAGCTTGAAGCGCCGGTCGGCGTAGAGCATGTCCTGAAGCCGGTCGATGTCGCTGGCCAGCGAGTCGACGGCCTTCAGGTCGGCGGCCTTGGAGCCGCTCGAGAAGGGCTTGGCGCCCGGATCGAAGCGCGCGAGGTCGAAATGCCGGCCGCCCTTCGGCGCGAGCAGAGGCTCCGCGGCGGGCGCGTCGGCGAACTGGAAATCGGAGAGGCGCGCGCCTTTTTTCTTCGCCACGATGTGCCCGCGATCGACGGTCTCCGGCACGGCGCCGGACGACGTTCAGGTCGGTCGCAGTGTAGCCGTCGGGGGCAGGGCTCCAGACGGTGCCACGGCCGCCCGTCGGGGCAAGCGAGCAGACGGATACCCGTCAGCGACGAACCCAGCCGCCGCCTTCGAGGTGCCAGCGTCGGTCGCGCTGCACCCAGCGGTGCGGCTCCCAGCCGTAGCCGGGACGCGCGTGCTCGTAGCGGCCGGGGACCCAGGCGTGGCGACCGCCGTTCCAGCCCCAGTAGCCGCCGATCCAGAGGGCGCCGGCGAACGGCGCCACCGGAACCGGTTCGTAGTAGGGCGCGGGCGGCGCGACATCGACGACCACGCCCGGGCCGGCCGGACCGTAGGCGTAGGGGCGGCCGACCGGCGCGACGACGCAGGCCGAGAGCGCGGCGCAGCACAGCGTCGCGACGGCAAGTGAGCGATAGGACATGAGACTCCTCCATGACGGACGCGCGCCGCGAAGGCGCGACCTGTCCTTAACCGTCCTGCACGCGCGGTCGATGACGAGCGAAGGACCGCTTTACAGTCCTTTTCTGTCGCCGCGACGAAACGCCACAAAAGCTGCATCATGGCGACCCGGCCGTTCCAGGAGACGACATGCCCCGTGCGATCGCCCCCCTCTGGTTCGCGTTCCTCGCTGCGCTCCTGCTCGCGACCGCGTCCCACCCCGTGCGTGCCGAGCCGGTGTCCATCGGCGACGCGAAGGCGATTCGCGCGGTCGTCGAGGCGCAACTCGAGGCCTTTGCCGCCGACGACGCGAAGAAGGCGTTCTCGTTCGCGGCACCGTCGATCCGCAAGATGTTCGGCACGCCCGAGCGCTTCATCGAGATGGTCCGCGCCGGGTATCCGGTGGTCTACCGGCCTGCGAGCGTCACCTTCCTGCAGCCCCTGCGGGACCAGGGCCGCCTGTTCCAGGGCGTGCGCCTGACCGACGCCGACGGTGCAGAGTGGCTCGCGACCTACAGCCTCGAGCGCCAGGCCGACGGATCGTGGCGCGTCGGTGGTTGCGACGTCCGGCCGGCCACGGGCCGCATGACGTGAGTCCCGACCGCGATCCGGCTCGATGAGTTTCCTCGCCATCGACGTCGGCAACACGCGCCTGAAGTGGGCGCTGTATGCCGCTCCGAAGCCTGGCGCAGCCGTGCTCGCGCAGGGGGCGGCCTTCCTCGAGGCCATCGATGACCTGGCCGAAGGCCCTTGGCGAGAGCTGCCGATGCCATCGAGCATGCTCGGCAGCATCGTCGCCGGCGAGGGCATCCGGCGCCGTACCGAAGCCCAGCTCGAGCTCTGGGACATCGAGCCGCGCTGGGTCGTGAGCACCGCGTCGGCCTGCGGCGTCACCAACGGCTACGACCATCCGACGCGACTTGGCGTCGATCGCTGGGTCGCGCTGATCGGCGCGCGCCACCGCGTGCTGGAGCGCGGTCCGGCGCGCCCGGTGCTCGTCGTCATGGTGGGCACGGCGGTCACCGTCGATGCCCTCGACGAGGCCGGCCATTTCCTCGGCGGCCTGATCCTGCCCGGCTTCGGCCTCATGCTGCGCGCCCTCGAGATGGGCACGGCGGGATTGAAGGCACCGACCGGCGAAGCGGTCGACTTCCCGACCAACACCAGCGATGCGCTCATGAGCGGCGGTGCCGACGCGATCGCCGGTGCCGTCGAGCGCATGCACCGAAAGCTGTTGCATCGCTGCGGCCAGGAGCCGGCGCTCGTCATGAGCGGCGGCGCAGCGGTCAAGCTCGCCTCGATCAGCGACCTGCCGTTCGAGACGGTCGAGACCTTGATCTTCGAGGGCCTTCTGCAACTGCAGTCGAAGCGGCTCGCGCTCTGATCCCTGCAGGCGTCCGATCCCTACAGGATGTAGCGCGAAAGATCCTCGTTCTTCGCCAGGTCGGCGAGCTTGGCGTCGACCGCGGCGCCGTCGAGCCGCACGGTCTGGCCGCTGCGGTTGGGGGCGTCGAAGCTCACCTCGTCGAGCAGCCGTTCCATCACCGTCGAGAGCCGACGGGCGCCGATGTTCTCGGTGCGCTCGTTGACGTCGAACGCGAGTTGCGCAATGCGCCGGATGGCGTCGGGCGCGAGCTCGAGCGTCACGCCCTCGGTCGCGAGCAGCAAGGTGTACTGCTTGACCAGGCTGGCGTGGGTCTGGGTGAGGATCGCCTCGAAGTCATCGACCGAAAGCGAGCCGAGCTCGACCCGGATCGGAAAGCGCCCCTGCAGCTCGGGGATCAGGTCGCTGGGTTTGGCCAGGTGGAAGGCGCCCGAGGCGATGAACAGGATGTGATCGGTCTTCACCATCCCGTACTTGGTGTTGACCGTCGTCCCCTCGACCAGCGGCAGCAGGTCGCGCTGCACGCCCTGGCGCGAGACGTCCGCACCCTGCGACTCGGAGCGCGAGGCGACCTTGTCGATCTCGTCGATGAAGACGATGCCGTTCTGCTCGGCGTTGGCGAGCGCGCTGGTCTTGACGTCGTCGTCGTTGACCAGCTTGGCCGCTTCCTCGTCGAGAATGATCTTCTGCGCCTCGGCCACCTTCATCTTGCGCGACTTCTTCTTCGCCCCGCCGCCGAGCTGGGCGAACATGCCGCGCAGCTGCTCGGTCATTTCCTCCATGCCCGACGGACCCATGATCTCCATCGTCGGCTTGGCCTCGGCGACCTCGATCTCGATCTCCTTGTCGGCCAGCAGGCCCTCGCGCAGGCGCTTGCGCATCACCTGGCGCGCCGTGTTGTCGGCCGACGGCGACGGCGCCAGGCCGAACTCGCTGCGTGCACCGGGCACGATGACCTCGAGGATCCGGTCCTCGGCGGCGTCCTCGGCGCGCGCGTGGTTGCGCCGGGTGGCCGATTCGCGTTCCTGCTTGACCGCCATGTCGACGAGGTCGCGGATGATCGAGTCGACGTCCTTGCCGACGTAGCCGACCTCGGTGAACTTGGTCGCCTCGACCTTGATGAAGGGGGCATCGGCCAGCTGCGCCAGGCGGCGTGCGATCTCGGTCTTGCCGACGCCGGTCGGGCCGATCATGAGGATGTTCTTGGGCGTGATCTCGGCCCGCATCGACTCTTCGACCTGCTGGCGCCGCCAGCGGTTGCGCAGCGCGATGGCGACGGCGCGCTTGGCGCCGCCCTGGCCGACGATGTGCCGGTCGAGCTCGGAGACGATCTCCTGCGGCGTCATCGACGACTTCATGTCGGTCATTCCAGCGTCTCGATCGAGTGGTTCTGGTTGGTGTAGATGCACAGGTCGCCGGCGATCTCGAGCGAGCGCTTGACGATGTCCTTCGGCGCGAGCTCGGTGTGCTGCAGGAGGGCGCGCGCCGCCGCGCTGGCGTACGAACCGCCCGAGCCGATGGCGATGATCCCGTACTCCGGCTCGAGCACGTCACCGTTGCCGGTGATGATCAGGGACGATTCGTGGTCGGCGACGGCCAGCATCGCCTCGAGCCGGCGCAGGACGCGGTCGGTGCGCCAGTCCTTCGTGAGCTCGATGGCCGAGCGCACGAGATTTCCCTGGTGCTTCTCGAGCTTGGCCTCGAAGCGCTCGAACAGCGTGAAGGCGTCGGCCGTAGCGCCGGCGAAGCCCGCGAGCACCTTGTCGTGATGGAGGCGGCGGATCTTGCGAGCGGTCGCCTTGACGACGATGTTGCCGAGCGTCACCTGGCCGTCGCCGCCGAGCGCGACCGTGCTGCCGCGCCTGACGCTGACGATCGTGGTGCCGTGATAGGAGTCCATCCGGCGCAGATTGTGCCGGCTCGGCAGCGATTCAAGTCGAAAGGCGAAGGCCACAGACCGCTGCTGACGCGGCGCGCCGTCAGGGCGCGCCGGTCTTCAGATGGTCCGCACCTTGACGTTGGCGTGCTCGTTGATGCCCATGGCGCCGAAGAAGAGGGCGACCATGCGATGCGTGTCGACGAAGTTGACGGTGCGCTTCTCGTTGCGGCGCGCCAGCACCCAGTTGAGCAGGTCGCCCGCGGCGATGAAGTCGACCCGGATCAGCCGGGTGCAGGACACGTTGACGATCTTCGACGCGCCGAGCTGGGCGTTCATCTTGGCCAGGGTGGCGCCGATGTCGCCGATCAGCTGGCCCGAGAGCTCGACCGTGCCCACCTCGACCACGTTCGGCGTGTCGGTGATTTGCGATTCCTGGAAGCTCGTCGAGACTTCGCTCACCAGCGAGAGCGGCGGCTGGGTCGTGCCCTGGTTCGAGCCGGTGATGCGCACCACGCAGCGCGCCGCTTCCCACGACGGCGGCGAGACCTCGTAGGTGACGCAGTAGTCGATTGCCGCCTCGTCGAACTGGTCGGGGCGATTGGTCATGCGCAAGGCGTCGAGGCGGAGCTGCCAGAACGCGGGGTCGGCGTCGCGAACGCCCGTCGGCGCGGCTTCCTGCAGGACGGTGAAGAGACGCTCGCCCGAGAGCCAGCGCATGTCGAGGTCCTGCGGGATCCAGCTGCGGAACACCTCCGAGAGCCTGGCGGCGGCCTCGGCGTCGATGGTCTCGAGCTCGCTCCAGTCGAAGACCCAGGGCAGCGGCATCTGCAGCGCGAGCGACGCCAGCTTGGCGACGCTGTCGGCATCGAGGTAGCTCGGGCACACCCAGCCGACCTGGCCGTCGACGCGCGAGCTGGCAGGCCGCTCCTCGCTCGCCGCTTCGGCGACGAGCTTGGGCATCGAGAACCACTGCGGCGCCGACCAGCCGAACTGCTGGGCGTAGTCCATCGCCAGGCTCTCGAACTTGTGCTGCTGCCCGGTGGCGCGGTAGAGGTCGAACAGCACCAGCCAGGTCTCGGCGTGCTGCGCGCGCGCGCCGGTGAGGCTGGTGAGAGAGGCGAGGGCCTGCTCGCACTGCTCGAAGTCGGCGTTGGCGAAGGCGATCACGGCTTCGTCGAGATCGGGGTCGTGCGGCATCTCGGTGCTGCCGGCCACGGTGAAGGCCTTGCCAAAATCCTCGGCCTGGGGCATCTCGAGGTGGATCGGCGCGACCGAGGCGGCCTGCGACACCTGGGGCGGAGGCATCGGCACGGCGACCGGCGCCTTGGCCGAGAAGTCCTCGACCCGGCCGCCGTGAGACGGCGGCACGACCGGCTGGACGACCGGCATGTTGAGCGGCGCCGGCTGGGTCGGGGCGTTGTAGAACTCGGGTGCGCGCCGCTGCGTGCTGGCGTAGCCGTCGCCGACCATCTGCTGCTCGATCTCGTCGATCTTCGCCTTGACGCCCGCGTCCTGGCGCACCGGCTGGTCGGAAATGCGCGGCTGCGAATCGTCGATGCGGGATGAGCCGCCGAGCGCGGCAAGCTGCTCGCCGGTGAGGCCTTCGCGGCGCACCTTCCTCAGCATGTCGAACTCGCGCTTGCGCACGAAGTCGTTGCGGCGCTTGCGCTCGATCATCGCCTTGAGCTCGCCCTTGGCGTACTCGCTCTCGCGCGACTCCTCGCTGGGCGCGTCGAGCTCGGCCCACTCCGTCGCCGGGTTGGCCACGAACTTGACCACCTTGCGAAAGAAGCTCGTCGTGTCTTTGGGTTCCGCCATCGAGAGGTCCTGAGCGGAGGCACCACCACCACCCGCTGCCTGGCGACCCGGGCGGCCGGCCCGGGCGCGCAACTCAGTCGCCGAACATTTTCTGCTTCAGCTCGCGCCGTTGCTGCGCTTCGAGCGACAGTGTAGCGGTGGGCCGGGCGATCAAGCGCCCGAGGCCGATGGGTTCGCCGGTTTCGTCACAGAAACCGTACTCGCCGGATTCGAGCCGGCCGAGCGACTGGGAGATCTTCTTCAGGAGCTTTCGCTCGCGGTCGCGCGTGCGCAGCTCGAGGGCGTGCTCCTCCTCGATCGTCGCCCGGTCGGCCGGGTCGGGAACGATCGAGGTGTCCTCGCGCAGGTGCTCGGTCGTCTCGCCGGCATTGCTGAGCAGGTCGTCCTTCAGGGCTTGAAGCTTCATCCGGAAGAACTCGAGCTGCTTCTCGTTCATGTACTCGGCCTCGGGCATGGCCATGAGCTCGTCGTCGCTCAGGTCGCGCCCGGCCTTGCTCTTCCAGGCGTTGGCCAGCTTCGGGTCTGCCTTGTGCGCCTGCCGGGGCATGTCGTTCTCGACCTTGTTCATCTGCCGGGTCGGCGGACGCGGCGGGGCGAACCGGTCAGCGAACCGCGAGGTCGGCGGAGGCAGCGGGGCCTGCACCGGCGCGACGAAATACTTGGGGGTGCCTCGTCCGGGCTTGCGCGGCACGAAACCGTTCGGCATGGCCAGCGGTGCGCCCGGGACGAGGGTTGGCACCGGAACGGCGACCTTGGCCATGGCAACTGCTGCCGGGGCCTGTTTCGGCGCGGTGGCCGGCCCCGCCGACTTGACGGGCGCGGGCGCAGCCGACTTCTTCGCCGGCGCGGCGGCCTTGGCAGGAGCGGCCTTGACGGGAGCTGCCTTCACGGGAGCCGCCTTCTTGGACGGGACGGCCTTGGGAGCCGGAGCATTCTTCGCGGCGACCGCGGCTGATTTGGAGGGCACTGATGCTTTCTTGGATACCGCAGTGTTCTTGGACACGGCGGACTTCTTGGGGACCGCTGGCTTCACCGCGGACGATTTCTTGGAGGCAACCGGCTTGGCCGGGGCGGGTTTCCTGGCGGGCGTCGCCGGCTTGGCTTTTCCCTTTCCAGGAGCAAGCGCCGTACCGCGAACCGCCTTCTTGGCCGGCGCGCTCGAGCGCCGGGTCGCCGACGCGGCCTTGGCGGATGCTTTCTTGACGGCTGATTTGCTCACGGGTTTCTCCTCGCAACGGCCGCGCGGCCGGCCATGTGCCGTGAGGGCGAGGGCGAGCCGTTTTGGCGCCGCGGATTGTAGTGGCGGGCCGGCTATCTGCGCGCCGTTTTCCCAGCGAGCGCCGGAACGCGCTTTTTTCTCACACCAAACACTGCTCCAGCCCCTGCTTGAGGATGTCCTGCGGCAGGTCGATGCCGATGAACACCATCTTGCTGCCCTTCTTCTCGCCAGCCGCCCACTTGGGACCCAGGTCGCTGCCCATCAACTGGTGCACGCCCTGGAAAATGACCTTGCGGTCGGAGCCTTTCATGCTCAGCACGCCCTTGTAGCGCAACATCTTCGGTCCGTAGACCTGCACGATCGCGCCGAGGAAGTCCTCGAGCTTGCCGGCATCGAACGGCTTGTCCGCCTTGAACACGAAAGACTTCACGTCGTCGTCGTGGGCGTGATGGTGCGGGTGGTCGCAATGCTCGCCGTGCACGTGGTCGTGATCGTCGTGGTCATGCCCGTGGTCGTGCTCCTCGGTCTTCAGGAAATCGGGGTCGATGTCGAGCTTGGCGTTGAGGTTGAAGCCCTTCAGGTCGAACACGTCCTTGATCGGCACCTCACCGAAATTCACCCGGGTCTGCGGCGCGCGCGGGTTCATGTGCTTGATCCGGTGGATCAGCGCCTCCACCGTCTGGCCGTCGAC
>JBDTJD010000333.1:0-3181 GCA_039935975.1 Caldimonas sp. | reverse complement strand
GCACCTTGGCGTCGAGCTCCTGGCCGACCTGGACCACTTCGCTCGGGTGGCGGACACGGCGCCACGCCATGTCGGTGATGTGCAAGAGGCCGTCGATGCCGCCGAGGTCGACGAACGCGCCGTACTCGGTGATGTTCTTGACGACGCCGTTGACGATCGCGCCTTCATGCAGTGTGCTGAGCAGCTTGCCGCGTTCTTCGCCCATCGAGGCTTCGACCACAGCGCGGCGCGACAACACGACGTTGTTGCGCTTGCGGTCGAGCTTGATGACCTTGAACTCCATCGTCTTGCCTTCGAACGGCGACATGTCCTTGACAGGGCGCGTGTCGAGCAGCGAGCCCGGCAGGAAGGCGCGGATGCCGTTGACCAGAACGGTCAGGCCGCCCTTGACCTTGCCGTTGACGGTGCCGGTGACGAATTCGCCCGATTCGAGCGAGTTTTCCAGCGACAGCCACGACGCCAGGCGCTTGGCCTTGTCGCGCGACAGGATGGTGTCGCCGTAGCCGTTCTCGACCGCGTCGATCGCGACCGAGACGAAGTCGCCGGGCTGCACTTCGAGCTCGCCCTGGTCGTTCTTGAACTCGTCGATCGGAACGTAGGCCTCCGACTTGAGGCCGGCATTGACGACGACGAAGCTGTGCTCGACGCGAACCACCTCGGCGGTGATGACTTCACCGCTGCGCATTTCCGCTTTCTTGAGCGAATCCTCGAACATGGCCGCGAAGGAATCGGGCGCGAAGACTTCGGGGGCACGCGGCGCGGCAACTTGAGCTTGAGACATGTGTTTGGGTATTCCGTGCGGCACGGGCCGCGGGTTAGGTTGTCGATCCGGCGCTTCTGGATGCCAGGAGGCATGCTGTGGGGAAGCGACGGGCCAGGTCTTCTTCGACCCTCACACCTCCGTGCGATGAAAGGGCCGCCGTTCTTCCCAGGCTTCGAGCACCACAGCGACCGAAGCTTCGATCGTGAGCGCAGAGTTGTCCAGGAGGAGCGCGCCTTCGGCCGGCTGCAAGGGCGAAACGCTGCGATTCACATCGCGGGCATCGCGGGCCTCGAGGTCTGCACGAAGACTGTCGATATTAGCTGAATTCCCCTTTGAAATCAATTGCTTGTAGCGGCGCTCGGCGCGCTCGGCGGCGCTCGCGGTCAGGAAGACCTTGAGCGCTGCATCGGGGAAGACGACGGTGCCCATGTCGCGGCCGTCGGCGACCAGACCCGGAAGCCGCCGGAACGCCGTCTGCACGCCGAGAACGGCAAGCCGGAGGCGGGGCCAGCCGGAGATCCTCGACGCGAGGGCACCGACCTCCTCGAGCCTCAGCGCGTCGCTCACGTCGGCGCCGTCGAGAAAGGCGCGGCCGGCCGCGAAGCGCAGGTTCATGGCCAGCGCCAGCGCCTCGAGACCGGACTCGTCGTCGGCGGCGACGCCGGCCTGGAGCGCGGCGATCGCGGTCGCGCGGTAGATGGCGCCCGAGTCGAGCAGCACGTAGCCGAGCGCGTCGGCGACCTCGCTCGCGAGCGTACCCTTGCCGGAAGCGCTTGGGCCATCGATCGTGAGAACCGGAATCTCTTCGGGCACGGCCGTGGCGACTGCGAACAGCGTCTCGAAGTAGTCGGGCCAGGTCTTGGCGACGCAGCGGGGATCGTGGATGCGCATCGGTCGGCCCGCGTCGACTCCGGCGACGCCGTTGAACGCGGCCAGCGACATCGCCATCGCCATCCGATGATCGTCGTAGGTGTCGATCGCCGCCGCGCACCAGGTCGAAGGCGGCGTGATGGCGAGCCAGTCGGGGCCTTCCTCGACCGCGGCGCCGACCTTGCGCAGCTCGCTGGCCATCGCCGCCAGACGGTCGGTCTCCTTCACGCGCCAGCTCGCGATGTTCCGGAGCCGCGTCGTGCCGTCGGCGAAGAGTGCGAGCGCACCGAGGGTCATCGCCGCATCGGGGATCGCGTTGCAGTCGAGCGTGATCGGAGCGAGCGGGAAGCGGCCGCGCCGGACCTCGAGCGAGGTCGCGCCCGCGACGATCGACGCGCCCATCGCTCGCGCCGCCTCGATGAAGGCGTAGTCGCCCTGGATCGAGTCGGCACCGACGCCCTCGATCCGGAGCGGCGCGTCGTGCGCCGCGATCATCGCCGCGGCGATGAAATAAGAGGCCGACGACGCGTCGGCTTCGACGGCGAAGTGCCCGGGCGAGCGCAGGCCCGCCGCGCTGAGCTGAAATCGTGTCCAGCCCTCGCGTCTGACGGACACGCCGAATCGCTCGAGGAGCTTCAGGGTGATGTCGACATAGGGCTTCGAGATCAGCTCGCCTTCGACGTCGACGACCACGCTGCCCGCTCCGGCACGAAGCGGCAGCGCCATCAGCAGCGCCGTGAGGAACTGGCTCGAGACATTGCCGCGCACGACGACCGGCCGAGCGAAGGCGAGCGGTCCGGGCGGCGCGCCTATCGCGAGCGGCGGGTAGCCGGTCTGCTCGAGATATTCGATCGCGCAGCCGAGCGCTCGCAAGGCATCGACGAGATCGCCGATCGGCCGCTCGTGCATGCGCGGCGTGCCGCGGCACTCGAAGCGCGCGCCCGGCGGCGCGGTGAGCGCAAGCGCTGCGACCAGCGGCCGCATCGCCGTGCCGGCGTTGCCGAGCCACAGGCTCATTGCGGTCGCCGGCAGCCGGGCGCCGAGGCCGGTGATCGCGATGGCCGCGCCGTCGCCCTCGATCCGGCAGCCGAGCTGCTGCAGCGCCTCCAGCATCACCTGGGTATCGTCGGAGTGGAGCAGGCCGGAGATCGTCGTCGTGCCTTCGGCGAAGCCGGCGAGCAGCAGGGCGCGATTGGAGATGCTCTTCGAACCCGGCACGCGCACCGTGCCGGCGATGCCGTTCAGCGGCGGCAGGTCGAGAAAGCGGGTGCTGAACATGGGCGTGGCGCGGCCGGTGGCGGGCGGCGCCGGTCAGCGATGCGTGTGCGGTGTCGCCGAGTTCATCTGCCAGCCGGCGCGGGCCTCGCTCGCGCTGCGGATGAGCGCCTCGAGCGCCTCGCTGTTGCCGGTCCTGACGACGTGCTCCATCGCGTCGAGGGTATGACGAAAGTGCAGCGTCTGTTTCAGGATCTCCTCGCGGTTGGCCATCAGGATGTCGCGCCAGACCTCGGGGTTGCTCGCGGCGATGCGCGTGAAGTCGCGAAAGCC
>JBDTJD010000332.1:0-3056 GCA_039935975.1 Caldimonas sp. | reverse complement strand
ACGCGCACGACCGTGCCGTCGCGCGCCAGCCAGCGTGCCATCGCCAGGCCCGAGGCGCCGAGTCCGAGAACGAGCGCGGTGCTCATCGGAGCTTCAGGCTCGCCAGGCCGACGAGGCAGAGGAGCATCGTGATGATCCAGAAGCGGACGACGACCTGCGTCTCCTTCCAGCCGGCCTTCTCGAAGTGGTGGTGCAGCGGCGCCATGCGGAAGAAACGCCGCCCCTCCCCGTAGCGCTTTTTCGTGTACTTGAACCACGCGACCTGCGTCATCACCGAGAGCGCTTCCGCGACGAAGACGCCACCCATGATGCCGAGGACGATCTCCTGACGGGTGATGACGGCAATGGTGCCGAGCGCGCCGCCGAGCGCGAGCGCACCGACGTCGCCCATGAAGACCTGCGCCGGATGGGTGTTGAACCAGAGGAACGCGAGGCCGGCGCCAGCCATTGCCGCGCAGAAGATGAGCAGCTCGCCGGCGCCGGGGATGTAGGGGATCAGGAGATAGCGCGACAGGTCGACGCGGCCTGTGACGTACGCGAACACGCCGAGCGCCGAGCCCACCATCACCACCGGCATGATCGCCAAACCGTCGAGGCCGTCGGTGAGGTTGACGGCGTTGCTCGCGCCGACGATGACGAAGTAGGTGAGCGCGATGAAGCCGAACACGCCGAGCGGATAGCTCACGGTCTTGAAGAACGGCACGATCAGGTCGGCCTTGGGTGGCAGGTCGTTCGAGAAGCCGCTCTGCACCCAGCGGATGAAGAGCTCGAGGACGCGCAGATTCGACGTCTCGCTGACGCTGAACGCCAGGTAGAGCGCGGCGACGACGCCGATCACCGACTGCCAGAAGTACTTCTCGCCCGACCTCATGCCCTCGGGGTTCTTCTGGACGACCTTCCGCCAGTCGTCGGCCCAGCCGATCGCGCCGAAGCCGATCGTCACCACCATCACGATCCAGACGAAGCGGTTCGACCAGTCGAACCAGAGCAGCGTCGAGACGCCGATGCCGAGCAGGATCAGGACGCCGCCCATCGTCGGCGTGCCGCTCTTGGCGTGGTGCGCCTCGATGCCGTAGGAGCGGATCGGCTGTCCGATCTTCAACTCGGCGAGACGGCGGATCACCCACGGCCCGAACACCAGGCCGATGACCAGCGAGGTCAGCGCCGCCATGACGGCGCGAAAGGTGATGTACTGGAACACGCGCATGAAGCCGAATTCGGGCGAGTACGCCTGGAGCCATTGGGACAGGCTAAGCAGCATGGGCATCCTTGGCGGCTTCGCCGGTGAGTGCGGCGACGACGCGTTCCATGCGCATGAAGCGCGAGCCCTTGACGAGGATCGACGGCGCGGACGGCGCCTGGTCGAGCGCCGCGAGCAGCGCCTCGACGGTCGCGAACGCCCGCGCACCGGGAAATCCGGCAGTCGTGGACGCGCTCTCCGGACCCGCCGCCCAGAGGGACTCGATGCCGCGCTCGTGCGCGTAGGCGCCGACCTCGCGGTGGAAGGCCGGACCCTGGTCGCCGACCTCGCCCATGTCGCCGAGGACGAGCCAGCGCGGCGCCGTCATCGATGCAAGCACGTCGATCGCGGCGCGCACCGAGTCGGGGTTGGCGTTGTAGGTGTCGTCGACGAGCGTCGCGGCGGCGCCTGCGCGCTCGATGCGCATCGTCTGCGAGCGGCCGCGTACGGCGCGAAAGCCTTCGAGGCCGCGCGCGACGGCATCGAGCGGGCAGCCGGCCGCGACCGAGGCGGCGGTGGCGGCAAGCGCATTGCGGACGTTGTGCGCGCCGGCGACGTGCAGCGCGAGCGTCGCCGCGCCGACCGGCGTGTCGACCTCGATCGACCAGCGGTCGTCGCGCCAGTCGGCACGGCCGCAGACATCGGCCGGACCGTCGAGCGCGAAGGTGACGGCGCGGCGCGCGCCGGCGAGCTCGCGCCAGGTCGCCGCGTGGGCATCGTCGGCCGGGAAGACGGCGATGCCCGCCGCGCCGAGCGCCTCGATCGCGGCGCCGTTTTCGCGCGCCACGGCGTCGACGCTCGCCATGAACTCGAGGTGTTCGCGCTGGGCGTTGTTGACGAGCGCGATCGTCGGTGCCGCGATCTGGGCGAGCCGCGCGATCTCGCCGACATGGTTCATGCCCAGCTCGATCACCGCGGCGCGGCAGCCCGGACGCATGCGCAGCAGCGTCAGCGGGACGCCGATGTCGTTGTTGAAGTTGCCCTCGGTCGCGAACGCTCCGTCACCCTGCCAGGCGCGAAAGATCGCCGCGATCATCTGCGTCACCGTCGTCTTGCCGTTGCTCCCGGCGACCGCGACGAGCGGCATCGCGAAGCGACGCCGCCATTCGGCGGCGAGATCTCCGAGCGCCGCACGCGTGTCGGCGACGATCAGGCCCGGCAGGCCGATGGCGTCGAGCGTCGACGGGCCGGCGCCCTCGATGCCGCGCTCGACGAGGGCGGCGACGGCGCCGGCGGCCTTCGCCTCGGCGAGGAAGTCGTGGGCGTCGAAGCGCTCGCCGCGCAGCGCGACGAAAAGGTCGCCGGGGGCGATGCTGCGCGTGTCGCTGTGGACACGCATGACCGCGGTCGCGGCGGCGCCGACGGGCCGGGCCGCGGGCAGGAGTTGGGCCAGCTCGCCGAGCGTCGCCATCGGCCGCTGCGCGGGCGCCAGCCAGGCGGCGAGCGCGGCCTGCGCATGGCTCGCGTCCGAGAAGGGAAACTTCGCGCCCGCGATGTCCTGGTAGTCCTCGTGGCCCTTGCCGGCGATCAGGACGACGTCGGCGGCTCGCGCCGATCGCACCGCGTGGCGGATCGCCTCGGCGCGGTTCTCGATCACGTCGACCTCGTCGTGGCCGATCGCGCCGACGAGGACCTGGGCGATGATGAGATCGGGCGATTCGAGGCGCGGGTTGTCGCTGGTGACGACGACGCGATCGGCCAGCCGGCAGGCGATCGCGCCCATCAGCGGCCGCTTGGTGGCGTCGCGGTTGCCGCCGCAGCCGAACACGCACCAGAGGCGCCCGCCGCGGGCACGCGCGAGCGGCACGAGCGCCGC
>JBDTJD010000331.1:0-4279 GCA_039935975.1 Caldimonas sp. | reverse complement strand
TCGCAGCGGTCATCGACACGGTTCTTCCTCCCTGATCCATTCTAGGCAGGCGTGGCGCTGATAATCTCGTGGATTCGACGGAGCAAGCGGCAATGGACAAGATCTTCCCCAACGCGGCGGCGGCCCTCGCCGGCGTGGTGCGCGACGGGCAGTTGATGGCGGTGGGCGGGTTTGGCCTGTGTGGCATCCCCGAAGCGCTGATCCAGGCGCTGCACGATTCGCGGGTCAAGGACCTGACGGTCATCTCGAACAACGCCGGCGTCGATGGCTTCGGTCTCGGCAAGCTGCTCGATACCCGGCAGATCCGCAAGATGATCGCGAGCTATGTCGGCGAGAACAAGGAGTTCGAGCGCCAGTACCTCGCGGGCGAGTTGGAGCTGGAATTCACGCCGCAGGGCACGCTGGCCGAGAAGCTGCGCGCGGGCGGCGCCGGCATCCCGGCCTTCTTCACGCGCACCGGCGTCGGCACGCTCGTCGCCGAAGGCAAGGAGACCCGCGAGTTCGACGGTCACGTCTACCTCATGGAGCGCGCGCTCGTCCCCGATGTCGCCCTCGTCAAGGCGCAGAAGGCCGACAAGTCCGGCAACCTCGTGTTCCGGCGCACGGCGCGCAACTTCAACCCGGCCTGCGCGATGGCGGGCAAGATCACGATCGTCGAGGTCGAGGAGATCGTCGAGACCGGATCGATCGATCCCGACGCCGTTCATCTGCCGGGCATCTACGTGCACCGGATCGTGCTCAACGCGCATCCGGAAAAGCGGATCGAGAAGCGCACCTTGCGCGCCGCCGCACAAGTGCAGGTGGCGCCTGGAACGAAGGCAGGCGAGGCGGCGCGCGAAGCCGTCGAGGTCATCGCCAAGGCGGCGGAAAGAACGGGGGTCTGACGTGGGCTGGACGCATGAGGAGATGGCCGACATCGCAGCGCAGGAACTGCGCGATGGCTACTACGTGAACCTGGGCATCGGTCTGCCGACGCTCGTTGCCAACCATGTCCCCGCAGGGATCGAGGTCTGGCTGCAAAGCGAGAACGGCATGCTGGGGATCGGGCCGTTTCCGACCGAAGACGAGGTCGACGCCGACCTCATCAACGCCGGCAAGCAGACGGTCACGACGCTGCCGGGCTCGTCGATCTTCGGCTCGCACGACTCGTTCGCGATGATCCGCGGGGGCAAGATCAACCTCTCGATCCTCGGCGCGATGCAGGTGAGCGAAAAGGGCGACCTCGCCAACTGGATGATTCCGGGCAAGATGGTCAAGGGAATGGGCGGCGCGATGGATCTCGTCGCCGGCGTCGAGCGCGTCATCGTGCTCATGGAGCACGTCGCGAAAAAGAAGGACGGCGGCATCGACCTCAAGCTGCTGCCGAAGTGCACGCTGCCGCTGACGGGAGTGGGCGTCGTCGGCCGCATCGTCACCGACCTGGCCGTGATGGACGTGACGCCCGCCGGCCTGAAGGTGGTGCGGATCGCCGACGGCGTCAGCCGCGACGAGTTGCAGTCGAAGACCGGGGCGTCCCTGATCTTCTGAACCTGCGCGGCCTTGTTCGCTAGCCTGGCTGCTGGCGCTTCATCTCGCTGCGCTTCATCTCGAGGTATTCCGACTGCTCCATCTCGTGGAGCTGCCGGGCATAGCGCTCGGTGCTCGCGTACCACTCGCGGATGCGCTTCTCGGGCTGCTCCGCAGCCGGCAGCGAGTACGCCGAGAGGTAGGCATCGATGGCGAGGTAGTAGCGCATCGTGTTGCGCTCGAGCAGGCCGAGAACGCCGTCCTGGAAGACCGGCTTGCCGTCCTTGCGGTCGACGATCGTGAAGCCCACCTTCTCGCTGCCGACGGTGGCGAGATAGGTCTTCATCGCCATTCGCGCCGTGAACCCGTAGCCGTACGCGTACGACATGTGGATGATGCTTCGCTTCGCGTCGATCGGTGCGGCCTCGACCTGGATGCGGTAGTTCCTGGTGCTGAGAGGCCCTTCATCGGCGGCGAGCTGCACCTGGAGGTAGTCGGACGTCGCCGCGACGACCCGGTAGCTGAACGTCAGCGCGTACGCATCGTCGATCGGCTGGTCGAACTTGCGGCCGACGTTGAGGGTGAGCTTCTTCGGCGTGCCGGGGCTGGCCTTGCAGCCCTTCACGTTGAGGTGAAGGATGAGGATGTCGCACCAGTGATCCGACGACTTGAGTGCCTGCTCGACGGTCGGGAAAGGATGATCGACGACGGCGTAGACGTCGCCCTTCAGATCGTCCGAGCTTTCCTTCGACTCCAGCACCAGGGGTCGGCCGAACTGGTTCGTCGCCAGCTTGTCCTGGAGCGCGGCGTGACGCGCCCGCAGAGCAGCGGCGTCCTGAGCAGCGACAGGCCCGATCGTTCCGAGCGCCAGAGCCAGTCCGACGAGCGCGACACGGACTCGGCACGACATTACGAGGTTCATAGCCAGTACTCCCACATTCGAGCGAGCAACTCCTTGACCCGCACGTCGATCGGGCGATGTTCCCACGCTTCGATCGTGATCGGGTCCGACGCGGTCAGGTCGCGGGCGAATGACGACTTCATCTTGGCACCGAACTCCGGCCCGAGGACGACGGCAGTCAGTTCCTGGTTGTGCAGGAAGCTGCGCCAGTCGAGATTGGTGGAGCCGACCGTCGACCAGACGCCGTCGATCACGGCCGTCTTCGCGTGCAACAGCGCGCCGCGTCGCTCGTAGATCTTCACGCCGCCGCGCAGGAGCCGCTCGTAGTGCGACCGTCCGGCATGGAAGACCAGCCCCGAATCGGTCGTGCTCGGCACGATCACCTTGACATCGACGCCGCGCGCGACGGCATCGGTCAGAGCCTTCATCAGTTGCGGGTCGGGGACGAAGTAGGCGTTGGTGAGCAGGATCTCGCTCTCCGCGCTGTTGAACGCAGAAATGAGAGCGACGTAGATCAGGCTGAACGGGTCGTCCGGGTTGCTGCCGATGGCACGCACCACCTCGCTGCCCTGGCTGGTCAGGGCCGGGTAATAGTCGCGCGCCGCGGGCGGCGGCCCCTTCTGGTCTTGCCACGTGTCGAAGAAGAGCTTCTGCAAGGAGGCGACCACCGGGCCTTCGATGAGCAGGTCGGTGTCGCGCCAGGGCAGCGACTTGCTGTCGGGCGCCTTGCCGGGCTCGGCACCGCGCGAGCCGCCGAACCCCGATCCGGGGGCGCTGCCGCGGCTCGAGTAGACGCTGCTGATGTTGATGCCGCCCATCACCGCGCGCCGTCCGTCGACGACGAGGAGCTTGCGGTGATCACGCTGATTGACGTCCCAGCCGGCCTTGGCCTTGAGCGGATTGACCGGATTGAACTCGACGACGCTGACGCCGCCCTGCTTGAGCCTCTCGAAGAACTCCTTCTTCGTTCCGAGCGTGCCGACACCATCGTGGATGAGGTTGACCTGAACGCCCTGGGCCTGCTTGGCGAGCAGCGCATCGGCGAAGCGCTGGCCGGTCTCGTCGCCCTCGAGGATGTAGGTCTCCATGTTGATGCTGTCGCGCGCCGAGGCGATCGCGTCGAACATCGCCGCGTAGGTGCTCGGCCCGTTCTCGAGCAGGCTGACCCGGTTGCCGAGCGAGAGCGGCACGTCGGAAAGCGACTGCTCGAGCGCGAGATGACGCGCCATGACTTCCGTCTCGCCTTTGCCGCTGGCCAGCTTCGCGACGATCTCCCGGCTGCGTTGGGGCGAGACGATGTGGCCGCTGGCGGTTTTGAACTGGACGGAGCTCGGATCGGCGCGTGCCATGTCCGGTGTGACGACCGGCAGCGCGCTGCAGCCGGCTAGGGTGGATGCCGCCAGGAACAAGGCGCGAAGCGCGCCTCGATGGATCGTGGGTCGGGTCAAGCGGATCTCCGTGTCTTCATTGAGGTGCAGCGAGTGTGCCGGCAGGGGGTCACGAACGGGCGAGCGAGCGCGCCGACTCCGTCACCAGAGAGGGGCCCTTGTAGATCAGGCCGGTGTAGATCTGGACGAGATCGGCTCCGGCCCGCCGCTTGGCGACGGCGTCGGCTCCCGACATCACGCCGCCGACGCCGATGATCGGAAACTCCGGACCGAGGCGTGCACGCAGTCGGGCAATGACGGCATTGGCCCGCTCCGCGAGCGGCGCGCCGGAAAGACCGCCTGTTTCAGCGCCGTGCTGGCGACCGGCGACGCCATCGCGCGCCAGTGTCGTGTTGGTCGCGATCACACCGTCGATCGGGTGACGCTGCAAGGTCGAGGCGATCGCATCGATCTCGTCGACGCCGAGGTCGGGGGCGATCTTGAC
>JBDTJD010000330.1:0-4368 GCA_039935975.1 Caldimonas sp. | reverse complement strand
GTCACGGCTTCCGCGTGAGCGCGCAGCGCTGGCCCGCGCTGCTGGTGATGTGCGACATCCCAGAACACGACGCTCTCGTCGCCGCCCGATGCGAGCGTCTTGCCATCCGGGCTGAAGGCGACGCTCGCCACCTCGGCCGCACGGCCCACCAGCGCCGGCGCAAGCTCCTTCATCGTTCGCAGGTCCCACAACCGGATCGTCTTGTCCCAGCTTCCCGCGGAGGCCACCGTGCCGTCGGAACTGACGGCGACGCTGGCGACACGGTTGCGATGGCCCGCCAGCGGTACACCGGCGGCCTGCCGACGTCGCACGTCCCACACCCGGACGGTCTGATCGTTGCCGCCCGAGACCAGCATCGCTCCGTCGCGACTGAACGCCAGGCTCATGACGGCGCTCGTGTGGCCTTCGAGGGGCGGCCCGAGTGGCTTGCGCGCCGCCAGGTCCCACAACATGATGGTGCCCTTCGCCGGGCGATGAACCGGGATGTTGTTCAAGTCGACGCTGACGATGTCCAGCCAGTTGCCGGAGGCGAGCGTTGTTCCGTCCGGGCTGATGGCCAGGCTCATCATGCGTCCGCGGTGCTCGCTCAGCGGCGCGCCGAGGGCACGGCGGCCGGCCACGTCCCACAGGCGCACCGTTCCGTCGTCACTTCCCGACACCAAGGTCTTGCCGTCGGGCGTGAAGGCGATGCTTTGCGCCCCGCCCGCGTACCCGACGAGCGGCGAGTCGAGCTGGTCGCGGCCGGAGAGATCCCAGAGCACGACCGAGCCATTGTTTCCGCCCGAGACGAGCATCGTGCCGTCGGCGCTGAAGGCCACGCATTCCACCCAGCTGTTCTGGCCGACGAGCGGCGCGCCGCGCGGCTTGCCCGTCGCCGCGTCCCACAGCACGATCTGCGAGTCCCAGCCTCCCGAGGCCAGCGTACGACCGTCCGGACTGAAGGCGACGCCGATGCGCGGCGTTCGCTGGCCCTCGGTGGGCCTCGGCCTCGGTTCGGTGCTGCCGATGCGCGGCAGGGGCGTTCCGCGCCGCTGGTGCGTCGCCACATCCCACACGACGATCGTGCCGTCCCAGCTTCCCGCTGCCAGAGTCGCGCCATCGGGACTGAAGGCGAGGCCGAGCGCTGGGCTCGGCATCGCAAGCGGCACGCCGACCGGCGCGCGCGTCACCGCGTCCCACAGGGTGATGCCGGTGTAACCGCCCGAGGCGACGAGCTTGCCGTCGGGACTGAACGCGACCGCCTTGAGCTGGACGCGATCGGCAGGCAGCGCCGGGCCGAGCGGCATGCGCGTCGCGACGTCCCAGAAAATCAGTGTCCGGTCCGATTCTCCCGCCGACACCAGCGTCTTTCCGTCCGGGCTGAACGCCACGCCGCTCACTGCACCCGTGTGGCCGTCGAGCGCAGGCGAGAGTTGCTGCCGGCTCGCGACGTCCCAGAGCAGGATGGTGGGCCCGTCGCTGGCGGAGGCCAGCAGCTTGCCATCCGGACTGAACGCAATGCTGGAGATCGGTTTCCGGTCGCCCGCAAGAAGGGAGCCGACCTGCTGGTGGGTGCGCGCGTCCCAGAGCACGATCTTTCCGTCATCGCTCCCCGATGCGATCAGCGAGCCGTCGGGGCTGAACGCCGTGCTCCACACGATCTGCTCGTTGCCGTGCAGCAGCGCCGCCACTCGCGGCTCCTTCTGCAAGGCGGCGAAGAGCGCGCCGCGTGCTTCACCGGTCGGCTCAGTGTCCAGCGCGGCGAGACTGAAGAGCAGCGCGAGGTCGAGGTTGCGTGGGAGCTGGCTGCCCGACTGCGCCGCGAGCTGACGCGAGAGCGCGATCCGGCCGCGCTGGTCGGCGATCCGGTATTGATAGAAGGCGAGCCCCGCCAGCACGAGCACGACCGCGAGCGCCGCGCTCACGCCCGACAGCAAGGACCGCTGGCGTCGGGTCTCGGCGCGGCGGCTCTCGACGATGAAGGACGACATCAGCTCGGTCGGCCTCGGCTCCTTCTCGGCGCTGCGCACCTGCCAGGCCTCGGCCTGCTGCAGCTCGCCGGCGCGCAGGAGCAGGCTCGCGTCGCGCTGCCCGCGGTCCCACTCGACCGCTTTCTCGAGCAGCCGGGTGTGGGCGTCGACCCACTCGAGATCGGTATCGACCGCCGTGAGAAGAAGGCCGACGCCGGTCTCGAAGTCGTCCTGCTCGCGCAGGAAGATCCAGTTGAGCCGGGCGAGCGCCTCGGGCACGGTGCCGGTGGCCACGTCTCGACACACGACGGGAATCAGCCGCTTGTGCCGAGCGACCGCGAGATCGATCTCCTTGCGGCACTCTTCGGAGGCGACCGAGTCCGAGCTCAGCACGAAGACGAACGCACGCGCCCCCTCGATCCCCGCCAGGATGCTGCTGCGCCATTCCGCCGACGGCGCGATGTCTTCGAGGTCTACCCAGTCGTCGCGCTGACAGGCGACCAGCGCCCCGTGGAGGCGGGTGACGAACTCCTTGTCCCTGCGCGAATAGGAGATGAATACGTCGGCCATGGCGACCCGTGCGTGTCGCGGCGATCACGTCTCGAAGAGACTCACCGTAGCACAGCATCTTCGCGGATCGATTGCGCGTGTCAAGGCGTCTTCGCGGTTCGCTTGTCGGTCCCGGGTGCCTGACGAAGATCACGAGTGACGACGGAACGACTGCGGTGGCGCAGATCGGCCCGGAGCGGCCTGCATAGAATGAGTTCATGCAAGCACCAGCGGTTGTTGCAGGCGCGGCGGTCGTCGTCGCGACCGCCGACCAATTGCGTGACCGGATCAAGCGCACGAGTCGATTGAAGGGACGCCAGCCCGATGCCGCATCGCGCGAGCAGGTCCGCGACCTGCTCGGCATCGCGCCGGCGGATGGCTGGCCCCGGGACCGCCTGATCGAGCACCTGCACCTGCTCAACGATCGCTACCGTGGCCTGCACGAGCGACATCTCGTCGCCCTCGCCGCCGAGACCGACGTACCGATGGCCGAGGTCTTCGAGGTCGCGACCTTCTATCACCACTTCGAGGTCCTCGCCGGCGACGCCGAGCCGCCGGCGCTGACGGTCCGTGTCTGCGACGGCCTGAGCTGCGAGATGGCTGGCGCACGCGATCTGCGCGAGCGGCTGCCGGCGCTCCTCGGCGCCGACGTGGCCGTGATCGCCGCGCCGTGCGTCGGCCGCTGCGAGCAGGCACCGGTTGCCGTCGTGCACCAGTTTCCCGTGCCGCGTGCCGACGTCGATTCCGTCGCTGCCGCGGTGCACGGCAACCGCGAGCGGCATCCCGCCGGCGACGGCGGCGCCGCGTTCTCGCCGGCCGACTTCGCCGAGCGCAGCGTCAGCGAGCGCGAAACCGGGATCACGCCCGCGTTCGTCGACTACGACAGCTATGTCGCCGCCGGCGGCTACAAGCTGGCCGCAGCGGTGACGACCCACGCGCGCGACGCGGAATCGATCATCGCCGCGCTCGAATCATCGGGGCTTCGCGGCCTCGGCGGCGCTGGCTTTCCGGCCGGTCGCAAGTGGCGCATCGTGCGCGAGCAGCCGGCGCCGCGCCTCATGGCCGTCAACATCGACGAAGGCGAGCCCGGCACCTTCAAGGACCGCACCTACCTCGAGCGCGATCCGCATCGTTTTCTCGAGGGCCTGCTCGTCGCGGCGACGGTCGTCGGCATCGAGTCCTGCTATGTCTATCTGCGCGACGAATACCACGGCTGTCGGGACCTGCTCGCCGCCGAGTTCGCCAAGCTGCAGCGCCACGCGACCTTCCCGTTGCCGCATATCGAGATGCGGCGCGGCGCCGGCGCCTACATCTGCGGCGAAGAGTCGGCGATGATCGAGAGCATCGAAGGGCGACGCGGCGAGCCCCGCCTGCGGCCTCCCTACATCGCCTCGGTCGGCCTGTTCGGCCGGCCGACGCTCGAGCACAATTTCGAGACGCTCTACTGGGTGCGCGACATCGTCGAGCGCGGCCCGGCGTGGTTCTCCGGTTTCGGCCGGCACGGCAGGAAGGGCCTGCGCAGCTTCAGCGTCAGCGGCCGCGTCAAGCGACCTGGCGTCAAGCTGGCCGCCGCCGGCATCACCCTGGCCGAACTGGTCGACGAATTCTGCGGTGGCATGCAGGACGGTCACGCGCTGTACGGCTACCTGCCCGGCGGCGCCTCGGGCGGCATCCTGCCGGCGAGCATGGCCGACATTCCGCTCGACTTCGACACGCTGCAGCCGCACGGATGCTTCATCGGCTCGGCCGCCGTGATCGTCCTGAGCGACCACGATCGGGCCCGCGACGCGGCGCTCAACATGATGCGTTTCTTCGCCCACGAGAGCTGCGGCCAGTGCACGCCCTGCCGTGTCGGCACCGACAAGGCGGC
>JBDTJD010000329.1:0-7312 GCA_039935975.1 Caldimonas sp. | reverse complement strand
CGAGACCGAAGAAGTCGATCACCAGGCCGACGCCGAACTGGCCGTTGTTGACGCCGTCGGGCACGCCGAAGCTGCGCTCCGTGATCGCGGCGCAGTTGCCGGCGATCTCGAGCAGCTGCGTCCAGCCCTTCTCCCAACCTTCGCCCTGAAGCAGCGTCTCGACGGTGAGGTGGGTGGTGCCCGAACGGGAGGGCGCGCTCATCGCCACGTGGCCGAACCACACCGGTCTGGTCAGGTCGCTCCATTGCGCGGGCACCGGCAGCTTGTGGGCGGCCAGGTAGCGGGTGTTCCACATCAGGCCGTAGCCGGCCAGCGCCTGGCCGAGGTAGCGGCCGCGCGGGTCGTTGATCGGATAGTTGCCCACCTTCGCCGGCGCGCTCTTGTTGGCCAGGTCGGCGACGTTGTCGAGCAGGCCTTGGCCAGCCAGCACCTCGAAGGCGTCGGGCGCGGACGCCCAGAACACGTCGGGCCGCTGGCCCGGTGCGAGCTCGCGCACGTAGGCGATGCCCTGGACCGTGTTCTTGTTCAAGATCTCGAGCTTGATGGTCGGGTTGGCCTTCTCGAACGCGGCCTTGTAGGCCTGAGTCAGCTCCTTGGGAAAGGAGGTCACGACGGTGACAGTGCCGGCCAGAGCGGCGCCAGCGCAGCTTGCCGCGAGCGCGAGCGAAAGCGCGGCCAGGCGCAGGCGGCGGGGCGACGACCAGTGGTGCATTCGGTTCTCCTGCTGTTGCTCGGGTCGATTTTCATGGCACAGGCGGGCTCGGCGACGCAGGGTTGTCGCGGGTTGCCGGTTGCACGTGCATGGACGGCCGAGCGGCGTCGGGCGGCAATCCCCCGGCCGCTTGCGGGTCGCAGATCGTCTCGACCCGCGGCCCTGCAAGGCATGTAAAACTGCGACGCTCCGCTCGACGAAATGGCGACGCAGCAAGTCGCTTCCGGCGAACGACTCGTCCACGATCGAACCGGCCCATGAACAACAAGCAAGGCAGTGCGGTCGAGCCCGCCTCGAGCAAGGTGCCCGAGGTCGTCTTCGGCTTCTGGATCATCAAGATCGCAGCCACGACGCTGGGCGAGACGGGTGGGGACTGGGTGTCCATGTCGCTCGGCCTCGGCTATCTCGTCGGCTCTGCGATCTTCGCCGCGGTCTTTGTCGCCCTGGTGTGGGGACAGGTCAGCGCCGAGCGCTTCCGGCCGATCCTCTACTGGGCGACGATCGTCGCGACCACCACGCTCGGCACGACGCTCGCCGACTTCGCCGACCGCTCGCTGGGTCTCGGCTACCCCGGTGGCGTGGCCATCGTCGCGGCCCTGCTCGCCGGCAGCCTCGCGGTCTGGTACTGGAGCGAGGGCTCCGTCTCGGTGCGAAGCGTCACCCGGCCGAAGGTCGAGTGGTTCTACTGGATCACGATCCTCTTCTCGCAGACCCTCGGCACCGCGCTGGGCGACTGGATGGCCGGTAAGGACCGAGGCGGCCTCGGGCTCGGCTACGAAGTCGGCGCCCTGGTCTTCGGAGCGGGGCTGGCCGTCGTGGCCGCGGTCTACGTCTGGGGCCGCGTGTCGCACACCTTGCTCTTCTGGCTCGCCTTCGTCCTGACCCGGCCGCTGGGCGCGACCCTCGGCGACCTGCTCGACAAGCCGCTCGCGTCCGGCGGTCTGAACCTGAGCCGGCTGTACGCCTCGCTCGTCCTGCTCGCCTTCATCGCAGCCTGCATCCGATTCATCCCGCAACGCCCGGCTCCCGCCGGCGAGGCGACCGCGTGACGTCCCGGCCAACTGGAACTGACCATGAACATCCCGTCCCCTCGTTCGATCCGGCCGACGACGGTTACTTCACGGTCGATCGGCCGCCGGCTTGCGCAGCCCGCCCTCACGGCGCTCCTTTGCCTGTCGGCAGCGGCAATGGCGGCTGAGACGGTGCCCGGCACGGTGGTCCCGTCCACCGGCACGACGCAAGGCTCGAAGGCGACGCAACCGCCGTCGCCGGCGCCGGCGCCGCCGTCCACCGCCGGCTCCCTGAGCGGCCCGGACAAGGACAACCGATGTCCAGAGTTGCGTAAGCGCTATGCGCAGAGCCAGTCGTGCTTCTCGCGCTTTCGACTCAAGAACGGCGGGCTGAAGCCGGGCGCGTATCGCAAGTGCAAGGAGGTTCCGAACCCCGCCCTGCAGTGCGGGTCGGCGGTCGTCGGCTAGTCGGTCGGATTGCGGCGCGCTCGCCGAGCCCGTGCCCGGACGTCCTCACAAACCGAGATAGCGCTGCAGGATCTGCGGCTGCGCCTTGATGTCGTCGGCCGGGCCCTCGTGCACGATGTGCCCGTTGTTGATGATGTAGACGCGCTGCGCGAGCGCCAGGGTGGCCGCGAGGTTCTGCTCGACCAGCACGATCGTCAGGCCGGCCTCGGCCAGCTTGCGGCAGACCTTCATGAGCTCGCGCACGATCAGCGGCGCGAGCCCTTCGAAGGGCTCGTCGAGCAGGATGATCTTCGGGTCGCGGATCAGGGCGCGGGCGATCGCGAGCATCTGCTGCTCGCCGCCCGACAGGTCCGTGCCGCGGCTGGTGCGACGCTCCTTCAGGCGCGGGAACATCTCCCAGATGCGGTCGAGCGGCCAACGGCCGGGCGCCGTGAGGCCGGCGAGGATCAGGTTCTCTTCCACGTCCAGGCTGCCGAACACGCGTCGCTCCTCGTGCACCAGCTGCATGCCGGCGCGCGCGATGACATGGCTCTTCCGGCCGGCGAGCTCTTGCCCGTCGAGCGTCACCGAGCCGGCCTGCGGCGTCACCACGCCCATCAGGCTCTTCAGGGTCGTGCTCTTGCCGGCGCCATTGCGACCGAGTAGCGCCACCACCTCGTTCTTGTCGACGTGCAGGCCGACGTCGAACAGGATGTGCGAATCGCCGTAGTAGCTGTTCAGCCCCTTGACCTCGAGCAGGCTCATGCGTGCAGCTCTTCGTCGTGGATGCCGCCGAGGTAGGCGTCCTGCACCAGCGTGCTGCTCTTGATCTCGTCGGGCGTGCCTTCGGCGAGCACACGGCCTTCCTGCAGCACGGTGATGCGCTCGGCGAGCTCGAACAGCGCGTCCATGTCGTGGTCGATCACGATCATCGTGCGGCCCTGCGCGATCGATTTGAGCAGCTTCACGGTCTCGACCCGCTCGCGCGGGCTCATGCCGGCCAGCGGCTCGTCGAGCAGCAGCAGGCTGGGCGACGAGGCGAGCGCCAGACCGATCTCGAGTCGGCGCTTCTCGCCGTAGGCCAGCTGCGACACCGGCGTGTCGGTGCGGGCGGTGAGATTCACGAGCTGCAGCGTGCGCTCGACCTGTTCCTCGAGGCCGTGGATCTTCGACAGGCGCCCGAACAGATCGAGCTTGAACTTGCCGCGCAACTCGGCGAGCGCCGAAATGGTGAGGTTCTCGCGCACCGTGAGCTTGTTGAAGAGCTGGTTGACCTGGTAGCTCTTGGTGAGGCCGAGCTGGCACACGTCGGTGACGCCCTTGCCGGTGATGTCGTGACCTTCGAAGACGATCGAGCCCGACGACGGCGGCACTTCGCAGGTGAGCATCTTGAAGAAGGTCGACTTGCCGGCGCCGTTCGGGCCGATGATGCCGCGCAGCTCGCCCTGCTGCACGGTGAAGTCGATGTCCTCGTTGGCGACGACGCCGCCGTAGCGCTTGGTGAGCCCCTTGGCCTGCAGCAGCGGCCCCTGGTAGGCGTCAGCCACGGCGCGACGAGCGGCCATCGGCGCGACCGGCGCCGGTGCAGCCGCCTCGGCGGAGGCCGCCGCCGGCTCGGACTCGGATTCAGGGACGACCTTGCCCTTGCCGCTGACGAGCGTGAACAGGTCCTTGATGCCACCGATGATCCCCTGCCGAAGGAAGCACACGAGCAACACGAAAACCACGCCCAGCACCAACTTCCAGGCCGCGCCGAGCTTCAGGGTGGCCTGCAGGAAGTCCTGCAGGAAGAGCCAGACGCTTGCGCCGACGAGCGGTCCGAAGAGCGTGCCTCGCCCGCCGATGGCGGTCTGCATGATGAGCTGCCCCGACGTCTCGAACATGAATGCGTCGGGCGGCATGAATCCCTGCAGCACGCCCAGCAGGCCGCCCGCAAAGCCCGCGTAGGCCGCCGCGATCACGAAGGCCGTGAGCTTGTAGGCCTGCACGTTGTGTCCGACCGCCGCCGCGCGCAGCGGGTTCTCGCGAATGGCGGTGAGGATGGCGCCGACCGGGGAGCGCACGATCCGCAGCGCGATGACGATGCCGATGAAATAGCACAACGCCAGGAACGGATAGAGCGACCAGCCGGAGGTGAACTTGAGGGTGGTGAAGCCGAGGTCGAAATGGGGGGTGGGTACGCCCGGCAGGCCGTTCTCGCCTCCGGTCCATTCCGACAGCGGATTGAACTCGACGAAGAAGAAGATCTCGGCGATGGCCACCGTGATCATCGCGAAATAGATGCCGGTGCGACGCAGCGCGAGCAGGCCGATCAGGTAACCCACCACGGCCGCGGCGACCATGCCGATCACGAGCGCCAGCACCACGTGCGGGAATCCCGCGCGGGTGAGCAAGTAGGCGGCGACGAACCCGCCGGTGCCGTAGAACGCCGACTGACCGAACGAGAGCAGGCCCGTGTAGCCGAACAGGATGTCGAAGCCGATTCCGAACAGGCCCCAGACCAGGATGCGGTTGACGGTGTTGGGTGCGGCGTCGAGTAGCGGCAGCACGAAGGGCACGGCGATCAGGACCGCGGCCGTGATGATCTCGACGAGAACAGGTCGCTTGCTGAACATCAGCAGGAATCCTTCATTCGCGGCCTTTCGCGCCGAACAGGCCGCGCGGGCGAACCAGCAGCACCAGCGTCATGGCGGCGAAGAGCATCACGTAGGCATAGCCGGGGTTGACCATCGAGGTGAGGCTGATGATCTCGCCGGCGATCAGGCCGCCGATCACCGCGCCAGGGAAGGAGCCCACGCCGCCGATCACGACGACGACGAAGGTCTGCACCAGGATCGCCTCGCCCATGTCGGGCGAGAGAGAGACCACCGGGGCGTTGACGATGCCGGCGAATCCGGCTGCCATCGCACCGATTCCGAACACCACCATGAACACGCGATAGACGTCGATGCCGAGCGAATCGACCATCACCGCGTCCTCGATGCCGGCGCGCACGATCATGCCCAGCCGGGTCTTGTAGAGCACGATGAAGAGGGCGAGCAGCGCCACCGCGACGATGCCCACCACCGCCAGCCGGTAGGTCGGATAGAACATCACGCCCAGGGAAGTGATGCCGGACAGCATGGCCGGCGCGGGCACGGTCTTGGAATCGCTCGAGAAGAAGAACCGGATGAGCTCGACGAACACGATCGACAGGCCGAAGGTGACCAGCAGCTGGTCTTCGTGCGGGCGACTGTAGAAGTGACGGATGATGACCCGCTCCATCACCACGCCGACCACCAGCATGAAGAGCGCGCCGGCGAACACGGCGATCACGAAGGAGCCGGTCGCCTGGAACGCGACATACCCCGCGTAGCCGCCCATCATGAACATCGCGCCGTGCGCCAGGTTCAGCACGCCGAGCGTCCCGTAGATGATGGTCAGTCCCGAGCTGATGAGCGCGAGCAACGCGCCTTGGGCGAGGCCGTTGAAAAGCTGCGAGAGAAAGTTGGACCAGCTCAGCATGGCAGGCAGGCAAAAAAAGGGGCGCGGCAGGCGGCGTATTGCCGCTGCCGCGCCTGTTCGGTCAGACGCGCGTCAGGTTCAGGTGTACGCGCCGAGGTTGCAGCCGAAGGCGTCGGGCTTTTGCATCAGCCCGGCGCCCGGCACGACTTCGATGACTTCCCAGAAGTCTTCCTTGTTCTTCATGTCCTTGGGCGCCTTGCCCTTGACGATCACCACCGGTCGGACGAGCTGGTGATCGGCGCCGCGCCATTCGACCTCGCCCACCACCGAATTGAGCTTGCGGGGCGACTCGTAGGACTTGATCACGTCGGGCGGGTAGAAGGTGCCGGCATGCTCGACGGCCTCGGCCCAGAGGGCGAATTCCATGTAGGCGTTCTCGGCGCCCCACTCGGGCTTGTAGCCGTGCTTCTTCTCGAACGCCTCGACGAACATCTTGGCGAGCGGGTACTTGTCCTCCAGGGTCCACCAGAAATCCGTGGCAGCGAAGACGCCCTCCGTGATGTCGGCGCCGACCTCGCGGGCCAGGAACGGGATCTGGTAGGGAATGACCAGCTTCATCTTCGGCAGCAACCCGAACTGCTTGGCCTGCTGCGTCGACAGCACCGCGTCGTGGCCCCAGTTCACGTTGATCAGGAACTCGGCGCCCGAGTTGGCGATGTTGGTGAGGTACGAGCTGAAGTCGGGCGCGCCGAGCGGCGAGACCTGGTTGGTCACCATCTGCCAGCCGCCGTTCTTGGACAGGTAGTCGTTGACCGACTTGGTGACGGTGTGGCCGTAGGTGTAGTCGGGCGTCATGAACGCCGCCTTCTTGTTCTTGCCATACGCCTTGAGGAGCGCCGGGCCGATCGCGTTGGCCGCCGTCTCTCCGTAGAAGTTCTGGCGGAATCCGTATCGCACGCAGTCCTTGCCGGTGGTGTCGTTCGATCCGGAGATCCCGGCGACGTAGAGCACCTTCTCGCGCTGGGCGAGCTTGTTGAGCGCGACGGCCACGGCGCTCGAGGTCGAGCCGGTCATCAGGATGGCCTTGTTCTCGGTGATGAACCGCTGCTGCGCCTGCACCGCGTCGTTCGGCTTGGCGGCCGAGTCGGCCACGCCGTACTTCACCTCCTTGCCGAGCACACCCTTGGTGGTCTTCGGCGAGATCGCCTTGATCAGCGGGTGCCCGGCATTGATGTGCTCGACCGCCAGCTGATAGCCCTTGAGCTCGTCCTCGCCCTGCACGGCGTAGGTGCCTGTGCGCGGCACGCTGATGCCGATGAACACGGAACTGCCGGAAGCGCCGGCCGGCCATGTGCCGATCGGCGGGCCGTCGGCCGCTACGGCATTCGACACGAATCCTGCGGGCAGCGCCAGCCCGGCAGCCACACCCACGCCGGTCTGGATGAAACGACGGCGGCCGTTGGCCGATGAGCCTGAATTTCGATGTTGCATGGGCGTCCTCGTGAGGGTTGACTCTGGCCAATATATCGTGGCACGATGTTCTCGAGTCTAAGAGCGGTCGGCAGCGACGCGTATCGGAAATACCCGTAGCTTCATGCGGTCGCCAATCTGTCCAAGGGGACAATCATGTCGTCAAACAGGGCCGAGATGCCGGCCGCGCTGGCCACGTGCGATTACGCCCAACTCGCCTTGTTTCGTC
>JBDTJD010000328.1:0-14011 GCA_039935975.1 Caldimonas sp. | reverse complement strand
CTGAATCTCTCGGTCGAGACCATCAAGGATCACGTCGCCGCCGTGTTGCGGTCGCTGAACGTCAGTTCGAGGACCCAGGCCGTCCTGGCGGTAAGCCGGATCTCCAACCCGCGCTTCCTGTCGACCTGGCGCGAGATGTCGCGAAGCGTCGAGCGCTAGGTGCCGTCACGCCGACTCATGGCGGCCCAGGTGGCCCTGGTCCGCGCGATACGCACACACGCATGTGACGACCGGCTGCCCCGTGTCGAGCATCCAGGTCGTCGGCACCGCGTCGCGCAGCGACACGCTGTCGCGTGCCTCCACGCACAGCCGCTGTTCGCGCGTGGCCGGGTCGCTGTATTCGACGAGCACTTCGTGTGGCGCGAGCTCGAAATGCTTGTGCACCAGATGCAGCGCGAAGCGGCCGAGCCGGTGGTGGCGGGCCAGCACGCCGCGCAGCTCGTCCATGCAGGCGAGGTCGGCGTCGTCGAGCGGCGCCACGTGGCGCAGGTCCGGCAGCCGGCTCCATTGAAGCGGAGCCATCGTGAGGTGAAATCGTCGCGTCATCGCGGGCGCTCGTGGCGGTCTCTCGTGCGGGGTCGACGCGCAGTCTCGACCGTCGTCGTTACCGGCTCGTTATCGACGTCGACGCCGCCGGCCCGGTTGCCGCCGCCTCTTCGGCGGCTGACTGCGGCGCTGCCGGCACGCGCAGCCCCAGCCGTCGTGCCGCTGCGGCGAGCAGATCGCGGTTGACCGGGTTGCGGTTCAGGAAACTGTCGCGGAACTCGGGCGGCACCTCGGGCAGCGCCCGCCCGGCCACCCACTCGAAGCCCGCGCGCAGCGCCTCGTCGGCGGCGTCGCCCCGGCCGAGCGCGTCGAAGGCGCGGCTCGCCGACCACCAGGCCTCGCCGAAGTAGGTGTCGGCCGGCCGGCAGCCCGGCAGGCGCGCGACCAGCTCGTCGACCTCGGCGATGGCCGGTGCGCCCAGCCCGGTCAGCACCGGCGCATCGAGCTCGGCCAGGCGCTGCGCGCGCAGCACGCGGGCGCGCATGCCGATCGCCAGATGCTCCATGCCGTCGGCCTCGTCGCGCAGCGCCGCGCACGCGGCCGCGCCGGCCTCGGCCGACATCGTCAGGGTCGCCTCCAGACGCACCATCATGCGCAGCCACGGGTCGCGGTCGTCGAGCTGGGCGAGGGCCTCTGCCACCGAGTGTCCGCCGCGATGGCCGAGCGCGCGGTCGATGCGCGACTGCAGCATCACGCGGCGGGCGTGGGTGGCGGGAGTCGCCGGGTCGGTCCACTGCAGCACCTGGCGAGCGCGCGCAAACTGGCCGAGGTGGTTCAGCACGTTGGCCGTGTGGTTCGCGCTAAGGCCCGTCCAGAGCGTTCCCGGGTTGGCGGCGAAGCAGGCGCGGGCGCGCGCGAAGCCGGCCAGCGATTCGGCATAGCGGCCGAGCGCGCCCTCGTGCACCGACACGTACAGCTCGATCGCGCCCGACGCCGGGCCGACTGCCACGCCGAGCGGGTCGTTGAGCGCGCGGGCGCGGCGCGCGTGGTCGAGCGCGTGCTCGGTGCGGCCCAGATTGCCTTCGACGAGCGCGAGGTTCGAAGTGAGGGTCGCGAGCTCGGCGTGGTCGCCGGCCTCCTGCGCGAACTGCATCGCGTGGCGCAGGGCGTCGGCGGTGTCGTGGGCGCGCTGCGCCGCCTTCAGCGCGTAGGCATAGTCGGCCCAGAAGCGATGGCGCTGCTCGGCGCTGCCCTGCGCGAGCACGAGGTCGCGGAACGACTCGATGGTCTCGAGCGCCTCCTTCGAGCGGCCCGACTGCGCCAGCGCCACGGCGAGCAGGCGGGCCGCCTCGAAGCTCGGCCACTGCGCGCCGAGCCGCGTCGCCGCGTCGAAGGCCGAGCGCGCCGCCGCTTCGCCTTCGCTCGCCTGGCCGGCCATCAGGCAGACGTTGGCGCGTGCGGTGAGGGCGCGCATGCGCTGCGGCTCGGTGCGCTCTGCGCCATCGAGACAGTCGACGAGCGCGGCGGCCGCCGCGATGCCCTTCACGAGGATCACGCATTCGAGGCTGTCGGCGCGCGCGTCGAAGGCCTTGCCGGCCTGGCCGGCGCGATCGAAGCCTTCGGCGGCGTGCTCCCAGAGCCCCACTTCGTCGCTGCGTCGCGAGGCCCGGCGCGCGTCGCGCGCGGCCGCTGCGTAGGCCTCGCCCGATCGGCTCCACGACTCGGCCGCGGCCCAGTGCGGTGCCGTCCGTGCGGGGCTGCGGCCGAGCGCCTCGAGACCGGCGGCGAGTCGCGCATGCAGTGCCTTCGCGATGCCGACAGGCAGCGCTCGCAGCACCGTCTCGGCGATCAGGTCGTGGCTGAAGCGCCCTTCGCGCAGCAGTTGCCGGCTCTCGAGCTCGCGCCACGGCTCGACCATGTCGAGCGGATGCGAGTCGAGCACCGCAGCCGCGACGTCGGCATCGAAGTCGGCGCCGGCGAGGGCGGCGACGCGTGCCAGCCGGAGCGCGGCGTCGGGAAGCTGGCCGAGGCGGCGCTCGATGAGCGCGTCGAGCGCGGCCGGCACCGGCAAACGTGCGCTGCCGGCCGGCGCGGCCGCATCGCCGAGCGCGAGCAACGCACGCACCGTCTCGAGCACGAAGAGCGGGTTGCCGCCGCTGTGCCGCGCCAGCGGTGCGCTCCAGGCCTGCGGATCGAAGCGCTCGAGGGCGAGCGATGCGAGGAGCGCGGCGACGGCGTCGGCGTCGAGCAGGTCGAGCCGAACACTAACGACGTGAAGCGGATCGGCGGCGGCGAGCCACGACTGCAGCAGCGCCGGCATCTCCTGGCTGCGCACGCCGAGCAGCCACGCGCACGGCCGCTCCGGCGAGGCAGCGAGCGCGAGCAGGCTTTCGAGCGAAGCCTCGTCGGCGTGGTGCAGGTCGTCGACGACGATGCCGGTGATGCCGTCGGCCGCCCACGCGGCGAGCGCCATCGCGAATGCCTGCTGCAGGCGCAGCGGCTCGAGCCGCGCGCTCGGCGCGGGGCCGAGGCCGGGCACCAGCCGCGCCAGTTCGTGGCGCACCCAGCCGGGCAGCGGTGAGGCCGACCGCTCGGCGGCGAGGCCGGCAAGTCGAGCCAGCGTCGCGTAAGGCACACGCGCCTCGCCGGCCTGTCCGCCGCTTCGAAGCAGTGCCGGGTGCGCCTCGGCAAAGTCCTCGAACAACCGGCTCTTGCCGATGCCGGGTTCGCCGTGCAGCAGCAGCACGCGCCGTGTGGCAACGGCCTCGGCGAGCTGCGCGAGCGGCGCCGCGCGGCCGATCAGGCGAGGCGGACGCAGCACGGCGACCGGCGGCGCGAGCGCGCGCGTCTCCGCGCCAGCGCGGCCCGCCTCGACCGTCGCCAGCAGCGCGCTCGTCTCGCGGTCGGGCTCGGCGCCGAACTCGTCGCGCATCAGCGCCGCGCAGCGCTCGTAGGCGGCGAGCGCGGCGCTGCGGTCGCCGCGCAGGTAGTGCAGCCTCATCACGCGGCGATGGGCGTGCTCGAGCAGGGGCTCGTCGGCGAGCAGGCGTTGCGCGTACTGCAGCGCCTTGACGATCTGCTGAGCGGTCTCGTGGTGCGAGGCGAGCTCGGCCAGCCGCTCGCTGCGCCGACGCCGCCAGCGCTCGCGCGCCGCGTCGACCCACTCGGCCAGCTCGCCGGTATCGCTGTAGTCGAGACCGTCCATGAGCTCGCCGGCCAGCGCGTGCGCGTCACGCGCGAGCCGCTCGTCGGCGCCGTCGAGGTCGATGTCGACGCCGTCCGCCAGGCGCAATTCCTCGTGGCCGACCGCAAGCTCGGCGCCGGCGGCGCGCTGCACCCGAAAGAGGCGCTGGCGCAGGCTGTTTCGGCCGAGGGCCTGCGAGGCGTCGGGCCAGAGGAGCGCGACGAGACTCGCGCGCGAGCGCATGCCATCGAGGGCGAGCAGCGCGAGCAGCGCGGCGGTCTTGCGCTCGAGCGCGACCGGCTTGCCGCTCGCGTCGATCAGGCGCGGCAGGCCGACCAGCTCGATGCGCACGTGCGACGGCAACGGCGACTTCGACGAAGGCATGCGTTCGATCCTAAGTCAGCGCCCGCGCGGCGATCGATAACGCATCGGTAACGGCGACCCTCGACAGTGACCGGCACGCCCACGGAGGAAACACCATGACTCGTCTCATCGCTTCGCTGCTCTCGCCGCTCCCTCTGATATCGCTTGGCGCGGCGCTGGCGCTCGCAGCCGTCGCGCCGGCCGCCCGCGCCGACGCGTGTGGCGGCGTGCCGACCTGCCGCGACCTCGGACCGTTCACGGCCAGCGTCGTCAGGGTCAACGTGACGCGCCAGGACCGCACGACCGCCTACCAGGGCGTGCGAACGACGGTGCGCTTCACCAACGTCAGCCGGCAGCCGCTGGTGCTCGGCTACCGCGACCACTCCAGCTCGGTCACCGACAACAACGGTCTGGCCTACCGCTGGTCGTCGAAGGCCGAGGGCATCGGCGTGGTCGGACGCGGCTCGGCCGACGCGCAGTTCCGCCTTGCACCTGGCGAGTCGCGCGACGCCGCCTTCGAGGGCGTGCTGCAGTACAGCCTGCGGCGCCAGGTCGCGGGCAACGTGTTCTCGCACGACATCACGATCGTCCAGCTCGTGCCGGTGAGCGCCGTGCAGGTGCGCGAGCTGCGCGACCACGTGGTGAGTTTCTCCAACTTGTCGGCGGGCAACAGCCTCGCGGCCGCAACGCCGCCGGCCCGCGACGCGGGGCCAGGGCCGACGCACGAGCCGTCGCTTGCGCCGCGGTCGACGATGCCGCCGGTGGCCGGGCGGTCGGGTGGCGACTGCCCGGCCACCGGAGCCTGCCAGGCGACCGGCCCGCTGGTCGCGAACGTCGTCGGAGTCAACGTCACGCGCTCGGGCAACGTCACCGCGTACCAGACGGTGCGTGCCACCGTGCGCTTCACCAACGCGAGCGACGAGCCGCTGATCCTCGCCTATCGCCAGGGCAGCGGCGCGGTCAGCGACGAGACCGGTCGCCCGTATCGGTGGGGCTTCAAGGCGTACGGCATCGGCGTCGTCGAGCGCAACGGCGCCGACCCGCAGTTCCGCCTCGCGCCCGGCGAGTCGCGCGAGGCGGCGTTCGAGGCAACGCAGCAGTACGACGCGCGTGGCGTCCATCCCGGCAACGTCTTCACATGGGACATGACGATGGTGCAGCTCGCAGTCGTCGGCGTCGGTCAGGTGCGCACGCTGCACGACTACGCGCTCGGGTTCTCGAACCTGCGCGGGTCGGCGGGCGGCTCGTCGGCCGAGGCGGCGCCGGACGTCGCAAGGGCGGTCAACCAGGTCGCGGACCTTCTCAAGGGACTGAAGCGCTGAGCCCGGCCGCTCCCCACCACCAGGAGAAATCATGAACCGATTCGCTCATTCCACCGCGCTGGCCGCCTTCTGCGCCTCGCTCGTCGTGTCGATCGCCGGCTGCGGCAAGCCCGACAAGCCGGCAGCGCCCGCGGCTGCGGCACGAGCCGCCCCGACCTCCGCCAGTGCCGAGCAGGGCGCCTCCGCGCAGGAGGTGGCCCAGCAGGCCCGCGCGGGCGTGTCGTGTCCGGCGAAGGTGAAGTCAGCGTCGCCGCGTGCGGCCGACGCACCGGTCGACGACGTGCTCGGCGTGCGGCCCGGCCTCGGCTACGAGGAGGCGGTGAACGTCGTGCTCTGCACCCAGGAACTGCTCGTCGCCACCGACGAGAAGGGCCGCGGCTTCGACCTCAAGGTGCCGCAGCCGCAAGTCGTGCGCCAGGGCTTCAGCGCACGCATGGCCGAGCCGCGAGTCGTCAGGACGGGCAAGCAGATCGTGCAGGAGATGCAACGCGACGCGATGGCGCGCGGCGCCAACGCGGTTCGCGAGGACCTGAAGCCGGGCCAGACGAAGTGGTTCGTCGCGACGATGGGCGTGCCTGGCCAGGAGTCGGTGCTGAGCGTGGCGCGCGAGGAGCGCTTCGGCGCCGATCAGGCACAGACCATCGACAACGTCACCGCCGCGCTGCTGAAGAAGTACGGCACGCCGACGCGCGTCCAGCATGCCGCCGCCACGCAGCTGCCGCTTCTGCGCTGGGCCCACGACCTTGCGGGCCGGCTCGTCACCGAGACCTCGCCGCTGTACGGCAAGTGCATGGGCACGACCGACCCGAACGGAAGCGTCAACCTCTCGCCCGACTGCGGCATCGTGGTGCAGGCGATGCTCATTCCGCAGAAGGCCAATCCCGAACTCGTCGATCGGATGCAGGTCGGCGTCGTCGACCAGGCCGGCGGCTTCCGGATGATCGCCGAGACCGAGCGCGCCCTGGGCCAGCAGGACGCGCAGCGGCGCGCCCAGGAAGTCGCCAAGGCGAACAAGAACGCGAAGGGGCCGTCGTTGTGACGTCGCGCCGAGGCCCGCGGTCGTATCGCGCCCGCCAGATTCAATGACCCGACGACAAGGAGAGACGACATGAACGAATCGACCCGCCGCATCGCGACACTGACCTCGACGGCCGCGACGCTCGCGCTGCTCGCCGCCTGCGGCAGCAGCCTGTCGGGCACCTATGGCGAGAAGGGCGGCGTGACCTTCGAGTTCCACAGCAACGGCAAGGTCGAGCTCGACGTGCTCGGGCCGGTCCAGGAGGCCACCTACGTCGTCGAGGACGGCAAGGTGAAGATCTCGAGCCCCAGCCAGGGCACGATGGTGCTGAAGATTGACCCGCAAGGCTGCCTCGACGGCGGCGCGATGATGGGCAAGCTCTGCAAGCGATGACCGCGCCGCGCGATCGGTGGCATCCTTCGCATCGGTCGCGAAAGCGTCGTGGATCTTCCCGCGAATGCGCCGCGACCCTCGAAGGGAGACGACGGCATGCAGTCCTTCTCGTTGCTCGGCTGGCCGTGGTGGCTTTGGCTTGCGCTCGTCGTGGTCGTCTTCGCAGCGGTCGTGCAGGTGCGCAAGGCGACCGCGAAATCGAAGCATCGGGTCGAGCAGGAGCGGCTCGCCCAGGCGGCCGACGCGACGCACGAGGGCGCGAAGACGCGACATGAAGGCGGCGCTTGAGCCACGCCTTGGCGACGGCGCCTCGCGCGTCTTCGCAGGCGCGATGCTGCATCGCCGGCGGCGGGCCGGCCGGCATGATGCTCGGCTACCTGCTCGCGCGGGCCGGAGTGCGCACTGTCGTGCTCGAGAAGCATGGCGACTTCCTGCGCGACTTCCGGGGCGACACGGTCCATCCGTCGACGCTGCGCGTGATGGACGAGCTCGGCCTGCTCGACTCGTTCCTCATGCGACCGCACCAGCGGCTCGAGGTCCTCGGCGGCTGGTTCGGCAGCGAGCATGTCCAGCTCGGCGACTTCCGTGCACTGCCCGAGCGCTATGCCTTCATCGCCTTGATGCCGCAGTGGGAGTTCCTCGACTTCATCGCTGCCGAAGCGCGCCGCCTGCCGGCGTTCGAGCTGCGCATGCGCTCGCAGGTGACGGGGCTGATCGAGACCGGTGACGGCCGTGTCGAAGGCGTGCGCGGCACCGCGGCAGACAGCGGTGATTTCGAGCTCCGCGCCGACGTCACGGTCGGCTGCGACGGCCGCGGTTCGACCGTGCGCGCCGCTGCGGGCCTGACCGTCGAGGACATCGGCGCGCCGATCGACGTGCTCTGGTTTCGCGTCGGCCGCGACCCGGCCGAGACCGACTCGAGCCTGGCGCGCGTCGCGCCCGGCCATTTCGTCGTCACCATCGACCGCGGCGACTACTGGCAGTGTGCCTTCGTCATCCACAAGGGCGGCGCCGAAGACCTGAAGCGCGACGGCATCGCCTCGTTCCGTGCCCGGGTCGTCGCGACCGCGCCGCTGCTCGCCGCCCACATCGACGACGTGCGCTCGTGGGACGACGTCAAGCTCCTCACCGTGAGCGTCGACCGGCTGACGCAGTGGTCGAAGGCGGGGTTGCTCTGCATCGGCGACGCGGCCCACGCGATGTCGCCGATCGGCGGCGTCGGCATCAACCTCGCGATCCAGGACGCGGTCGCCACGGCGAACCTGCTCGCATCGAAGCTGCGCGCCGGCACTGTCGACGTCGACGATCTCGATGCCGTGCGCCGACGTCGCCTCTGGCCGACCCGGGCCACCCAGAAGGCGCAGGTGGCGATCCAGGACAACGTGCTCGTGCCGGCGCTCGGTGCCGGCGCGAACGGCGCGCTGCACGTGCCGCTGCCGATCCGTCTCGTGAGCGCGACGCCGATGCTGCAGCACCTGGTCGCGCGCGTGCTCGGCATGGGCGTGCGGCCCGAGCACGTGCGCTCGCCCACGGCCTGAGCTAGCGCATCACGCCGGCGACCGTGAGCCAGAGTGGGATGCTCACCATGCCCAGGAGCGTCGAGAGCGTGACCAGCCCGGCAACGAAACGGCCGTCGCCGCCCATGCGCACGGCGAGCACGTAGGTGCTCGAAGCCGTCGGCAACGACGCGAACAGGACGACGATGGCGCGCTGGTCGGCAGGCAGCGCGAGTGCGGCGACGATGCCGATCGCGACGATCGGCAGCACCACGTGGCGGATCGCGAGCAGCGCGACGGCCAGGCCGGCAGAGTCCTTGAGTGCGCCGAAGGCGAGCCCGGCGCCGACCGCCATCAGGCCGAGCGGGAGCGCCGCGCTGCCGATGCGCTGCAGCGTGGTGGCGACGGCGTCGGGCAGCGTCAGGCCGACGGCGTTGGCGACCAGCCCGGCGACGGTGCTGATGATGAGGGGGTTCTTCGCGATCTCGCGCAGTGTCGACCGGCCACCGTGGCGCGCCATCGGCCAGACGGCGGCGATATTGCAGAACGGCACGCAGAGCGCGATCACCAGCGCCATCCATGCCAGCCCCTGCGCGCCGCCGAGCCGCTCGGAGAGCGCGAGCGCGATGTACGAGTTGAAGCGGTAGGCGATCTGCGCGCCCGACGCGTGCCGGCGGGCGTCGACGCCGGGCCAGCGGCCAAGGGCGAGGGCCAGGGCGATGCCGACGGCAAGCATCGCCAGCACCGAGATGGCGAGGTTCGCCGCCTGCGCCGGCTGCACCGGGCTCTTGACGATCGAATTGAAGAGCAGGACCGGGAAGAGCAGGTAGTACACGAGCCGCTCGACCGCTTCCCACACGGGTCGGTCGAGGGCGGTCTTGCGGCAGATCACCCAGCCGATCAGGATCAGCAGGAAATCGGGCAGCAGCAGGAGCGGGTTCGACATCGCGGCGAGTGTGCCAGCGCGGTTCGGCGCACGCGCAGCCGCGCCGCACCGGGCGGCCGTCCTGGTTCACACGTCAGCGCGAGCGCCAGTAGCGCCGGTGCAGGTTGGTGATGGGCTCGACCGTCGCCTCGACCGGACCGATGACGCGGATGTCCTTCTGGCCGCGCGCGAAGACATGCCGGCACGGCAGGTCGAGTGTCGGGTTCTCGGGATGATTGCCGGTCTCGGCGAGAAGGGCCTTCTCGGCGATGCCGAAGACGGTGCGGCCGATGTTCGCCCAGTACTGCGTGCCCGCGCACATCGCGCACGGCTCGACCGTCGTGACGAGCGTGCAGGGCCAGAGCTCGTGCGGCGCCCAGCGCCTGGCGGCTTCGCGCGCCAGCACGGCCTCGGCGTGGTTGACACTGTCGACGTTGCCCTGCTCCATGAGCACGGTCGCGTGGTCGCCGGCGACGAGGAGTGCGCCGAACGGGTGGTGGCCCGCCTCCATCGCGCGGCGCGCGAGCGCCTGGGCGCGGTCGAGCATCGCCGCGACCTGCGCGTCGGAGGGCTCGCTGCGCTCGTCCTGGTGCGGCGCGGAAAGGCGCGAAGAAGGGTCATTGGGCATGGGGCGATTCTCGGCGCGGGGCGAGCAGCTCGCGCAGCGTGCGTGCGACGACCTTCGTGGCCCCGCGCAGGTCTTCCAGGTCGAGGTGCTCGTCGGCGCGCTTGGCGTTCGACTCGAGCACCGTGCGCGGACCCGCGCCGTAGATCGCGGCCGGGATGCCGGCTTCGCCATAGAGGCGCACGTCGGTGTAGAGCGGCGTGCCCGACACCGGGATCGTCTCGCCGAACACGGCCTCGCCATGCTTCTGCAGCGCCGCGACGAGCGCCTGGTTGCCGCTCAGCGGCTTCAGGGCGCGGGCCAGCAGCAGGCGACGGATCTCGACCGTGAGCCCGGCGCGACGCGCGACCGCGTCGCCGATGACGCGGCGCAGCGTCGCCTCGACCTCGGTCGGATCTTCTTCGGGGATCATGCGGCGGTCGAGCTTGAACACGACCTTGCCCGGGACGACGTTGGTGTTCGTGCCACCGGCGATGGTGCCGACGTTCAGATACGGATGGGTGATTCCGGCGACGCGCGAGGTGACCTGACGATAGAGATCGTTCTGCGCGTAGAGCGCATTGAGGATCTCGACGGCGCCCTGCAGCGCGTCGACGCCGGTCGCGGGGATCGCGGCGTGGGCCATCTTCCCGTGCACCGTCACCTCGAGCTGCAGGCAGCCGTTGTGCGCCGTCACCACCTGGTAGCTGAAGCCGGCGGCGATGAGCAGGTCGGGCTTGACCCGCCCCGTCTCGAGGAGCCAGCCCGGGCCCAGCTCGCCGCCGAACTCCTCGTCGTAGGTGAAGTGCAGCTCGACGCTGCCGGCGAGCGTCGCACCGGGCGATTCACGCGCCAGGTCGGCTGCGAGCGCGTCGAGCGCTCGCAGGGCGAAGGTGTAGGTCGCGAAGTCGCTCTTGCTCACGGCCGAGGCGCGACCGTAAAGCTTGCCGCCGTCGACCTCGCCGCCGTACGGGTCGTGCGACCAGCCTTCGCCCGGCGGGACGACGTCGCCGTGGGCGTTGAGCGCGATCGTCGGGCCGCTGCCGTAGCGGCGCCGCACGACGAGGTTAGTGATCGACGCCAGGCCGTGCGCGTCGACCCGCGCCTTTGGCACGGGATGACGATCGACCGCGAAGCCGAAGCCTTCGAGCAGCGTTGCCGTGACGTCGGCGTGCGGCGCGTTGTCGCCGGGCGGCGTGTCGGTCGGCACGCGCACCAGCGCCTGCAGGAACGCGACCTCTTCGTCGAAGTGGGCGTCGATCCAGTCGTCAAGCTTCGCGTCGTCGCGGCTCATGGCAGCTTGGCCTCGTTGGCGATCCGGTCCTGCTCTTCGGCGAGCTGGTCGGCGAAGGCGGCAAAGGCCTCGATCAGGAGCTGCATGTCGTCGGCACTCGTCGACTCGAGCGGGTTGTGGCTGATGCCGGCGTTCTCGCCGCGCACGAAGAGCATCGCCTGCGGCAGCAGCTCGCCGAGCTTCATCGCGTCGTGGCCGGCGCCGCTCGGCATGCGGTGCACCGGCAGGCCGAGCGACGCGACCGCGCGCTCCCAGCGCGCCTGCCACTCGGGCGCCGACGGCGACGCGGCGACCTTCATCGTCTCCTCGAGCGCGAGCGCGACGCCGCGTCGCGCGCAGATCGACTCGGCCTCCGCGATCACGTCGGCGACGCAGGCATCGCGCACCGGGTCGGTGGTCGCGCGGATGTCGAGGGTGAACGTGCATCGGCCGGGCACGACGTTGGTCGAGCCGTTCGGCACCTCGAGCATGCCCATCGTGCCGACCAGGTTCGGTGCCGCGCCGGCGCGCTGCTCGAGGTAGACGGCGAGCTCGGCGACCGCCGCCGAGGCGTCGCGGCGCGTGCCCATCGGCGTCGTGCCCGCGTGGCTCGCCATGCCGCGCACCTCGCCCGCGAAGCGCCGTCCACCGTTGATCGAAGTGACGATGCCCAGCGGCAGTCCGAGCGCGTTCAGCACCGGCCCCTGCTCGACGTGGACCTCGACGAAGGCGAGATAGCGGCGCGCGTCGCGCTTCACCGCGGCGATCGCGGCGCGCGTCGCGGGCAAGCCGGCGCGGCGCATCGCCGCCTTCATGGTCACGCCGTCGGCGTCGCGCTGGGCAAGCCATTTCGGGTCGAACTGGCCGACCAGCGCACCCGAGCCGAGGAAGGTGGCCTTATAGCGCTGCCCTTCCTCTTCGGCGAAGGCGACCACCTCGATCGCGAACGGCAGACGCCGGCCCGCCCGGTGCAGCTCGCGCACGACGATCATCGGCACGAAGATGCCGAGGCGGCCGTCGTACCGACCGCCGTTCCTCACGGTGTCGTAATGCGAGCCGGTGAGGAGCGCTCTCGCGCCGGGTGACTTCGCTTCGTAGACGCCGACGACGTTGCCGACGGCGTCGATTGCGACGCGGTCGAAGCCGCACTCGCGCATCCAGCGCTCGATCTGTGCGGCGCAGCGCCGGTGTGCGTCGGTGAGGTAGGTGACGGTGAGCTGGCCGTTCTCCGCGAAGCCCGGGTCGGAGTGCTGCGACAGCAGCTCGGCGCAGTCCCAGGCCTGGCGGCCGAGCAGCGGCGGCGCGTCGAAAAGATCGTCGAGGCGCAATTCGGCGACGCGATGGACGTTGCGCAGCGCCTCGGCGAACTCGAAGTCGGGGTGATGCTCGAGGCGGCGCTCGAAGGTCTCGATGATCTGCGCCTTCGTGAGGCCGTCGCCGCGCGGGCCGCGCACGGCAAGCATGAAGGGAAAGCCGAAGCGCTTGCGGTAGGCCTTGTTCAGCCGTGCGATCCTCGCGAGCTCGTCGGGCGTGCAGGCCGTCAGGCCGACCCGACCTTGCTCACGGCTCGATTCGCGGGTGAGCGTTCCCGCCGTCATCGCCTTGCCCGCGAGCTCGGGGTGAGCATTCAGGAGGGCGATCTGCTCGTCGCGGCCAGCTTCCATCACCACTTCGACGAGGGCGCGCTTGAGTTGACCGAGCGACATGAACGGCCCGCGCGGCCAGGCCCGCTCGGCGATCCACGGCGAATGCTCGTAGGTGCCCGCGAGCCGCGCGACGAAGTCGGTGTGCGAGGACGCGTTCAGGCGTTCTAGCGTGAGCGGCTGGTCCATCGTCGGGCTCCGGGATTTCGTCTATGCGACGGCCGCGCCATCGCCGACGGTGAAGGGATGCTCGCTGCGCCAGTGCCGCGCGATGTCGATCCGGCGCGTGACCCAGACGTGCTCATGCGCCTGCACGTGGTCGAGGAAGCGGCGCAGCGAGCCGATCCGGCCGGGCTTGCCGAGCACGCGGCAGTGCATGCCGATCGACATCATCTTGGGCCGGTCGAGCCCGTCGGGATCGCCCTCGACGTAGAGCGCATCGAACGCGTCGCGCAGGTAGGCGAAGAAGTGCTCGCCGGTGTTGAAGCCCTGCGTCTGGACGAAGCGCATGTCGTTGGTGTCGAGCGAGTAGGGCACGACCAGATGGGCGCGCCTCTCGCCGCCACGGGTCTCGACCTCGGTCCAGAACGGCAGGTCGTCGCCGTAGTAGTCGCTGTCGTACTCGAAGCCGCCGTGCTCGACGACGAGCCGGCGCGTGTTCGGGCTGTCGCGGCCGGTGTACCAGCCGAGCGGCCAGACGCCACCGGTGAGCTCCCTGATCACGCGCGTCGCGATCTCGACGTGGTGTCGTTCGGTCTCCTCGGGCAGGTCCTGGTGGTGGATCCAGCGCAGGCCGTGGTTCGCGATCTCGTGGCCGCGCGACATGAACTCGCCGACGAGTTCGGAATAGCGCTCGAGCGCCGTCGCCACGCCGAAGACGGTGAGCGGCAGCCGGCGCGAATCGAACTCGCGCAGGATGCGCCAGAGGCCGACGCGCGAGCCGTATTCGTACAGCGACTCCATCGTCATGTGCCGGCTCCCGTACGCCGGCGCCGTGACGAGCTCGGAGAGGAAGGTCTCCGACGTGGGGTCGCCGTGCAGGACGCTGTTCTCGCCGCCCTCCTCGTAGTTGAGGACGAACTGGACCGCGATGCGCGCGCCTCTCGGCCAGCGGGCGTGCGGCGGGATCGCGCCGTAGCCGCGAAGATCGCGCGGGTAGGAAGTCGGACTCATTGGGCTGCCGGCGACGATACACTTTTGGACGAGTTGAGAACCTGAGGCCGGCGGCCGTTCGCACGGCGCGGAGGCCGGATGGGAAAGTTGACGACGCATGCGCTCGATACCGCCAACGGCTGCCCGGCGGC
>JBDTJD010000327.1:0-3093 GCA_039935975.1 Caldimonas sp. | reverse complement strand
GAAACGAGAGCGGCAGCGTCAGCAGCGAGATGAGCACACCACGGCCGATGAAGCGTCGCCGCGCCAGGTACACGCCGACCGCGCCGCCGAGCGCGAGCGTCGTCGCCGTGACGGCGAGCGACAGTGCAAGCGTGTTCAGCATGCTCTGCAGATAGCGCGTGTCGGTGAGAACGACGAAGTACGTCGCCCAGCCCTTCTCGGCGGGCAGGGAGACCAGCCGCGCCGCCGGCAGCAGCCAGAAGGCAGCGAAGAAGACGAGCGCAGGCAGCGCGCACGCCGGCAGCAGCCAGCGCGGCGTGCCGAAGGCGACCGGTCGAGTCATTGCCCGCGCCGATCGGAGATCAGCGCACTTCCTTCAGGTAGCGGTCGGAGAACGCCTTTTGCGCGTCGGCCATCTTCGCGTAGTCGACCGACTTGGCGCGCGCGTACTCGGAGGCCGGCAGGAACTTGGCCTGCACTTCCTTCGGCATCGCGTTGGCGCGCACCGGCCGCAGGAAAGCGTTGGCCCAGATCGCCTGGCCTTCGTCGGAAAGCACGAAGTCGAGCGCCTTCTTCGCCTCGGCGGGATGCGGCGCCTTGGCGACCAGGCTCATCACGTAGGGCACGACGAGCGTGCCTTCGGCCGGAATCACGAACGCGACGTTGGCGCCGTCCTTGTACTTGGCCCGATAGGCGTTGAAGTCGTAGTCGAGCAGGATCGCAATCTCGCCCGACAGCACGCGAGCATAGGAAGTCTGCTTCGGCACGATCGGATCGTTCTTCAGCAGTTGTTTGAAGTAGTCGATGGCCGGGCCGAAGTTCTCGAGCGTCCCGCCGCGCGCCTGGTTCACCGCCACCGCGCCGACGTAGCCGACGAAGGCCGAGGCCGGGTCGAGATAGCCAACCAGGCCTTTGTACTCGGGCTTGAGGAGGTCGGCCCAGGACTTCGGGACGGGCTTGCCCTTCAGCGCGTCGACGTTGACCATGAAGCCGAGCGTGCCGGAGTGGATCGTGAACCAGTCGCCGGCCGGATCCTTGAGTCCGTCCGGAATGTCGTTCCATGCCGCCGGCTTGTACGGCTGCACGACGCCGTCCTTCTTGGCCTGGATCGCGAACGTGACGCCGAGGTAGGTGATGTCGGCGACGGGGCTCGCCTTCTCGGCCACGAGCTGGGCGAGCGACTGGCCGGAGTTCTTGTTGTCGGCCGGAATGGTGATGCCCGTCCTGGCCTTGATGGCACGCAACTGCGTGCCCCAGTCGGCCCATTCGGTCGGGCAGTTGTAGCAGATGGCCGTCTGCGCGAAGGCGCCCGCAGCGGCGAACCCGAGGCCGACGATGCCGGCCCGGGCGATGCGATGAAGAACCTTTGACATTCGATGTCTCCTTGTCGTTTCTCGGTCTCTGACGGGGAAGTGGTCAGTGCGGTGCGGCCCCGCACGACTCGCCGACGCGAAAGCCGTGCGCGAGCAGCACGCTGCTGCCCGCGTCGAGTTCACGCCCTTCGGCGAGTGCGCCGATCAGCAGCTCGATGCTCCTGCGGCCGATGTCGCGATTGGGTTGGGTGATCGTGCTGAGCGCGGGCGTCAGGTCCTCGCCGAGGGTGATGCCGTCGAAGCCGACGACGCTCAGGTCGTGCGGCACGGCCAGGCCGCACAGGTGCGCGGCGCGCATCGCGCGGATGGCGAGCAGGTCGTTCGAGCCCACGAGGGCGGTGGCGCGTCGCGGCCTGCGCAATGCGGCGGCGATCTGGTCGACCGCCGCTTCCACGAACGGCACCTCGATCAGCGGCAGCGGCTCGAGGCCGGCCGTCGCCATGCCTTGCAGGAAGCCTTCGTGACGCAGCTGCGCACGGTCGCTGGCGGCGCGCTCTCCGCTCACCATCGCGATCCGGCGATGGCCGAGCGCGGCCAGCCGGTGCACCGCCGCCGCGAGCGCCTCGATGCCGTCGACCGAGACGCAGGGGTGGCGCGCGTGCCGGTTGTAGGCGAGCACGTAGCGCAGGCCTTCAGCGCGCAGCTGGCGCAGCGCGACCGAGGTCGACGGATTGGAAACGACCAGCACGACACCGTCGACGCCGGCCGCGCGCAGCGCATCGACGGCGCGGCGCTCGTCGGCGAGCCGGTACTCGGTGGTCATCGGCACGATCGAGTAGCCGGCCGCCGCTGCGGCCTCGGCGATGCCTTGCAGGCATTCGGCGAAGACCGGATTAAGGAGCGTCGGCAGCACGACGCCTAGGACCCGGCTGCGCTGCGTGCGCAAGGTCCGCGCGCTCGCGTTCGGCCGGTAGTCGACGCGGCGCGCAGCGCTGGCGACCCGGCGCCGTGTCTCCTCGCGCACGCACTCGGGCCGGTTGAAGGCGCGCGACACGGTCGCCACCGACACGCCGGCTTCGCTCGCGACGCGCAGGATGCTCATCCGACCCAGCTCATTCGACCCGACTCGACGGCCCTTCGCCCGCGGCGCACCGGGTCGGTGTCGAGCCGCCCACGGCAAACGGGACGACGATGGGAACGGGTTGAGTCGATCGGCTTCTCGCTGATGTAATGGATTACATCCTGAGGTCGAACTGTGACATCGCTAAAGGCACGCCTGTCAGCGGACGAACCCCAAGGGCGCTCGATCCGGAAACCGGCGACCGCCCTTCCGCCGGGAATTGATACTCTCGATGGCGATGCCCTCCGACACCGAGTCACTCGAAGCCGCGATCTCCGCCCTCCAGGCGCAGCGCGGCCTGCTCGGCGATGCCGTCGTCGACGCGAGCGTGACGGCGCTGCGCGCCCGGCTCGCGGCGCTGCTGCCGGCGCCGGCCGTCGATCCGAGATCGACGCAGGCGCTCCGGCAGGTCAGCATCCTCTTCATGGACGTCGTCGGCTCGACGACCCTCGCGCAACGACTCGACCCCGAGGCCGTCAGCGCCGTGATGGACGACGCGCTGGCGCGCGGCACCGCAATCGTCGAGACGCAAGGCGGAAAGGTGCTGCAGTACGTCGGCGACAACATCCTCGCCGCCTTCGGCGCCGACGAATCGCGCGAGGACGACACCGAGCGCGCCGTGCGCTCGGGCCTCGCGCTGCTCACGCTCGGCAAGGTCGTCGGCGCCGAGGTCGAGGCTGC